>JAULXA010000144.1:0-7360 GCA_032118875.1 Flavobacterium sp. | reverse complement strand
AAAAGCCGGAAAAATAATCGACCAACCTATTTACTCTTTTATCACACACAACAGAACCGACGATACCATCACTACGCATCCAAGAAAAGTAATGATTGTAGAAGGAATTTTGATATTTACCAATCCAGAAATTCGCGATTTATTTGATATTAAAGTATTCGTTCATGCTGATTCAGACGAACGTTTAATCCGTCGTTTAAAACGTGATATTGCAGAACGTGGAAGAGACATGGAAGAAGTTTTAACAAGATACCAAACGACTTTAAAACCAATGCACGAACAGTTCATCGAACCTACAAAAGCATTCGCAGATATTATCATTCCAAACGACAAATACAACACGGTGGCTATTGATGTCGTTCGTGCCGTAATTAACCAACGTATTGAAAAATAATGTTTAGAAGATTTCAAATATTGGTACAAAAAATTCCTTTTCTAAGTTTTTTAGGAAACAAGTACTATTTGATTCTTATTGCTTTTATCATTTGGATGCTTTTTTTCGATAATTATTCGTACTTTGAACATCGTTTTCTAAACAATCAAATTGACGAATTAAACGATAATAAAAAATACTATCAATCGGAAATCACAAAAGATAGCATAAAAATAAAGCATTTAAAAAACGATAATATGATTGAAAAATATGCGCGCGAAAAATACTTTATGAAAAAAGATAGCGAAGATATTTACATCATTGAATTTGAAGAAGATAAAATAAAAGATAGTTTACTAGAAGCAGAAAACTAACTTTCAAAACAACAATTGTCCTGCTATCCGCTATATTCCCGAAGAAAAATCGGGAGATGCCGCTACTATCAGGGCTACATAACCACAACAAAGTTTAAAACACGTACCTAAAATGAGTGCAACAAACTTATTCTCAGATTTTGAACCGGTTTCTTCCAAACAATGGAAACAGCAAATTCAATTCGAACTTAAAGGAGCCGATTATAACGAAACCCTTATTTGGGAAAGTCCAGAAGGGATAAAAGTCAAACCTTTTTACCATTCCGACGAAGAAATTACAACCTATACTTCCAATACCAAAGCCACAGAATTTACAATTTTGCAAAACATTTTCGTACACGATATTCAAATGTCGAACCGAAAAGCAAAAGACAGTTTAAGCCGTGGTGCCGAAAGCATTCGTTTTACTATAGAATCTGATAAAATTGAAGTGGCCAAACTAATGCACGATTTGCCATTAGAAAACGTAACGTATTATTTCAATTTACCTTTTCTTTCAACGGAATATGTGAAGGTATTAAACGATTTCGCCGCAAGTAACAATGTCAAGTTCATCATTCAAATTGACCCAATCGGACAATTATGCAAAGAAGGAAATTGGTTTGAAAATCTAAATCCAGATGTTGAAAAACTAAACGAAATTTCAAAAAATACAACAAACGCCTTTCTGAATATTCAATCTGGAATATACCAAAATGCGGGTGCGAATATGGTACAACAATTGGCGTACACGTTAGCACACGTTAACGAATATTTCAACCGAATTCCAGCCATCAATCAACCAATTACTATTGAAGTAACTGTTGGAACGAATTATTTCTTCGAAATTGCTAAACTTCGCGCTTTGCGTTTGTTATTCAAAACATTAGCTATAGAATACGATCATACTTTCGACTGTCATATTATCGCCACACCAACAAAACGTAACAAAACCTTGTACGATTACAACGTAAACATGTTACGAACTACAACCGAATGCATGTCGGCAATTTTAGGTGGTGCGAATGCGGTTTCTAATTTAGCTTACGATGCGATTTACCATAAAGACAATGAATTTGGCGATAGAATTTCTCGCAATCAATTGTTAGTTTTAAAAGAAGAAAGTTATTTCGATAAAGTCAATAATCCTTCTGATGGTGCGTATTATATCGAAACTTTAACCGAACAATTAGCAGAAAAAGCCTTAGAATTATTCAAAGAAATTGAAGCAAATGGTGGTTTAATCACACAATTGATTGAAGGAACGATTCAAAGAAAAATTTCGGAAAGCGCTCAAAAAGAACAAGATTTATTCGATTCTGGTAAAGAAATTTTATTAGGAACGAATAAATATCCGAATCCAAACGACAAAATGAAACACGATTTAGAATTGTTTCCTTTCGTAAAAATAAAAGACAAAAAAACGCTAATCGCTCCAATTATCGAAAAAAGACTATCGGAAAAATTAGAACAAGAACGTTTAGCTCTAGAAGAATAAGCTATGAGAAAAAACATACAACATATAACATTAAAGCAACCAGCTGACAGCCAAAAACTAACAGCTACTAGCTCTTTTGAAACTGCTGAGAAAATCGACGTAAAACCAACGTATACTAAAGAAGATATTTCCGATTTAGAACATCTTGGTTTCGGAGCAGGTTTTGCACCCAACTTACGCGGACCATACGCCACTATGTATGTACGCCGACCTTGGACAGTTCGTCAGTACGCCGGATTTTCAACTGCAGAAGAAAGTAATGCTTTCTACAGAAGAAATTTAGCTGCCGGACAAAAAGGGTTATCAGTTGCCTTCGATTTAGCGACACATCGTGGTTACGATTCCGATCATATTCGTGTGCAAGGTGATGTTGGAAAAGCGGGAGTGGCGATTGATTCTGTGGAAGATATGAAAATTCTTTTCGACCAAATTCCACTAGATGAAATGTCGGTTTCTATGACGATGAACGGTGCAGTTTTACCAATTATGGCATTCTACATCGTAGCTGCAGAAGAACAAGGCGTGGCTCCTAACCTATTATCAGGAACGATACAAAACGATATTTTGAAGGAATTCATGGTGCGAAATACGTACATTTATCCACCAACACCTTCTATGCAAATTATTGCCGATATTTTCGAATATACGAGTAATAATATGCCAAAATTCAACTCGATTTCCATTTCAGGATATCACATGCAAGAAGCAGGTGCAACGGCCGATATTGAATTAGCCTACACACTTGCCGATGGTTTAGAATACATCAGAACAGGATTATCGACAGGTATGAAAATTGATGAATTCGCACCTCGCCTATCTTTCTTTTGGGCGATTGGAATGAACCATTTTATGGAAATTGCCAAAATGCGTGCCGGTCGTATGCTTTGGGCGAAACTTTTAAAACAATTCAATCCAAAAGACGAAAAATCATTAGCTTTAAGAACACATTGTCAGACTTCAGGTTGGAGTTTAACCGAACAAGATCCGTTTAATAACGTAGCCCGTACAGCAATTGAAGCTGCCGCTGCTGCATTTGGAGGAACACAATCGTTACATACAAACGCATTGGATGAAGCGATTGCTTTACCAACAGATTTCTCAGCAAGAATTGCTCGTAATACACAGATTTTCTTGCAAGAAGAAACCAAAATTTGTAAAACAGTTGATCCTTGGGCAGGAAGTTATTATGTAGAAAGCTTAACCGCTGAAATTACAAAAAAAGCGTGGGCTTTAATTGAAGAAGTGGAAGCTTTAGGTGGAATGACAAAAGCCATTGAAGCTGGAATTCCGAAATTGCGTATTGAAGAAGCTGCTGCGCGTAAGCAAGCACGTATTGATAGCACACAAGATATTATTGTGGGTGTTAATAAATACCGTTTAGAAAAAGAAGATCCGTTACACATTTTAGATGTGGATAACGATATGGTACGCAAACAACAAGTGGCACGATTAGCAGAGATAAAAGCTAGTAGAGACACCGAAAAAGCACAAAAAAGCATCGAAGCGCTTACTGAATGTGCAAAAACCGGAAACGGAAATTTATTAGCTTTAGCAGTTGAAGCTGCGAGAAATAGAGTAACTTTAGGAGAAATTAGTGATGCTTTAGAAGTAGTTTTTGGACGTCATAAAGCTCAAATTAAATCGATTAGTGGTGTGTATAGTCAAGCGATAAAAAACGATCCAAGTTTTGAGAAAGCCAAAAAATTAGCCAACGACTTTGCCAAAAAAGAAGGTAGAAGACCAAGGATTATGATTGCTAAAATGGGTCAAGACGGACACGACCGTGGTGCAAAAGTAGTAGCCACAGGTTATGCCGATGTAGGTTTTGATGTGGATATTGGTCCATTATTTCAAACACCTGCCGAAGCGGCAAAACAAGCCGTGGAAAATGATGTACACATTTTAGGTGTTTCCTCATTAGCTGCAGGACACAAAACTTTAGTACCACAAGTAATTGAAGAGCTTAAAAAATACGGCCGTGAAGACATTATGGTAATTGTAGGTGGAGTTATCCCAGCACAAGATTACCAATATTTATTTGACGCCGGAGCCGTTGCCGTTTTTGGTCCTGGAACCAAGATTAGTGAGGCGGCTATTAGTATTTTAGAGGTGCTTATTGCCGATTAAATATTCTTTAAAATATATCATAACAAAAAAACCAGCCCTAAAGCTGGTTTTTTTGTTATGATATATCTTATTTATTAGCGTCTCTAACTAATCTCTTCAAAATTGCCCATTGTTTTAAAGCATCTCTAGCTTCGACAGCTGGATAACCTAACATTACTTTTCCTGCAGGAATATCACCAGTAACTCCAGAACCCGCACCAACTATAGCGCCATCGCCAATTACGGTGTGGTCTTTTATAGACGCACTTCCGCCAATAATTACACCATTTCCTAAAGTTACAGAACCGGCTAAACCAGAATTTCCTGCCATAATACAAAATTTACCCAATTTACTATTGTGACCAATTTGTACTAAATTATCTATTTTACAACCATCACCTAAAATGGTAGAACTGAATTTTCCTCTATCCACACAAGAATTCGCTCCGATTTCTACACCGTTTCCGATAATTACATTTCCGATTTGTGGAATTTTAACTAACCCTTTTTCAGGATCAGGACGGAAACCAAAACCATCTGCACCAATAGTTGCATTTGGATGAATTATACAATGACTTCCAATATGACAACGCTCACGAACAACTGTTCCCGACCAAATTGTGGTATTATTTCCGATAGTACATTCGTCTAGAATAGTTACGTTTGGATAAATAATTACGTTTTCGCCAATTTGGACATTTGGTCCGATATAAGTTCCCGGTCCAATTTTCGTATTGTTTCCAATACTTGCCGAAGCATCAATAACTACTGTTGGATGAATATTTACTGTAAAAACGGGTGCTGGTGGTGCAAACATTTCCAAAACTTGTGACATGGCCAAATCTGCATTAGCAACTTTAATGAAAGCTCGGTTTTCTCCTGGTTCAATAGCAATATCGTTATTAACTACTGCCACACAAGCCTTTGAAGTGGACCAAAATTTTTCGTATTTTTTATTTCCGATAAAAGAAATTTCTGTATTTTTTGCTTCCTCTAATTGTTCTGGAGCAGTGATTGAAGTGGTTGTATTTCCAACAATTTCACCTTTTAGAACGTGGTTTATTTCTTGAATCGAATAAGTTTTCATTATATAATTAGTTAATTAGTAGTAATTTGGTTTGTGTGAAAATATTAAATTATTTTTCTACAATTTACGCTAAAGCTAATTAATATGAAACTTTTTTGGATTTTTTAAACAAAAAAATCTAAAAATGAAGTTTTCAAAACTACTTTCCACGTGGATGAAAAGTGCTCATCACTTCTGCTAGAAATTTTCTATCTAAATGCATGTACACTTCTGTAGTAGTAATAGATTCATGGCCTAACATCAATTGAATGGAACGTAAATCGGCTCCATTTTCTAATAAATGTGTAGCAAAAGAATGACGAAATGTGTGTGGCGAAATGGTCTTTTTTAAATCGATTTTTACGGCTAAATCTTTGATAATGGTGAAAATCATAGCACGAGTTAATTGTTTACCACGTCTGTTAAGAAACAAAGTATCATCATGACCTTTTTGAATAGGTAAATGCGTACGAATGAAGTTTTTGTAGTTCAAAATTATTTTCTGAGTAGGCAAACCAATTGGAACAAAACGTTGCTTGTTTCCTTTTCCCGTAATTTTGATAAAACCTTCTTCGAAAAATAAATCTGAAATTTTTAGCGTTACTAATTCGGAAACTCGTAAACCACAACTATACAACGTTTCTAACATTGCTTTGTTACGTTCGCCTTCTGCCGATGTTAAGTTTATAGCATTTATCAATAAATCAATTTCTTGAGTGGAAAGAGTATCTGGTAATTTTCTGCCTGTTTTTGGTACTTCAATTAATTCTAAAGGTGTATCTTTTCTGTAATCTTCGAAAATTAAATAATTGAAAAAACTCTTTAATCCAGAAATGATTCTCGATTGACTTCGCGCATTGACTTGTGAAGAAATCGTATAGATAAACTGCTGCACTTGTTCATCGGTAATTTTAATTGGAGAAACTACTATGCTGTTTTCTGTCAAAAAACCTACTAATTTTTCAATATCGAAACTATAATTTTGAATCGTATTCGGAGACAATCCGCGTTCCAATCGCAAAAAATTTTGATATTCTTTTATGTACGTATTCCAATTTGGCATTTAGTATTCTGATAAGTAAGAAAGAAACAAAAATAAGTATTTTTTTCCCGATTAAGTTTCATTACTTTTCATTAATTGCCTATTTTTGAATAAAATTTCAATTCTGAAAAAAGCAATTTCCATATTCATCTGTTTTTTACTCTTTTTGCCAGCAATTAGTAATCTTTTCGTTGTGATTAGTTTCAAAATGAATCAAGATTATATTGCCAAAACACTTTGTGAGAAAAAAGAAGAAAAGGAAAATACGTGTAACGGACATTGTCATTTGAAAAAAGAATTGAAAAAAGTTTCAGAAACAGAAACAGATTCTTCACTTCCGAATATGTATAAAGAAAAAATGGAATTGGTATTTATTCAACCTGAATTCACTTTTTCTTTCTACAATTTTCAATCACCAAAATCTTCGTTTTCATTTTATACAGAAAGTGATATTCCAACGATCTCAAATCGTATTTTTCATCCACCACTTACTTAAAATTTAATTTTTAAACGTTTAAATTCTAGAACGTAATTATCGAAATTTAATTTTAATCCTTTTCAATAGAATTTTCTATTGGAACATAATCTTGTGCTATAATCATCTATAAATAATGGTTTTGGCTAAATATTACTATGAAAAACATTTATATTATCTTACTATTTTTAGTAGGAAACTTTGTTGTTGCTCAAAACTTAAAAAGCAACGACACAATTACAAATACCATTGAAGAAGTGTTTGTTACTGCGAATAAAACCGAAACAAAAAAGGCTGAAATGCCCGTTGCTATTCATAAATTATCTAAAAAAACAATTGAAGAAACCAAAGCCACTTCTATGTACGAATTGGTTAATAAAGTGCCAGGTGCGATAATGGTCAACTTAGGAAATGAGCAACATTCTATGGCTATTAGACAACCCATGA
>JAULXA010000143.1:0-1679 GCA_032118875.1 Flavobacterium sp. | reverse complement strand
TTCTGTTTCGCTAATTTCGTAACTTCATCTAAAGAAACGGATTGAATCGCTAACGCTTTCATAATTTCATCCACTTTTTTAGACGAATTAATTATCAAATCGCTATTATTAAAATCTTCTAAATCTTTATATCTATTTACGCCACCTAATCCAGCTCTGCGCTCTTCGTTTGAAATGGCTGCACTATTAAAATATACGCGATACAAATTATTATCTCGTTCTTCAATAGCCGATAAACCTTCGTCCATTAACGCAATTTTTCTATTCAATAAATTGTAATTCAACTTCATGGTTTCTAATTCACGAGCTTGTAATTTCGATTTCGGCGTTTCAAAAAAACTGGTGTTACTTAATATAAAAAAACATAAAAATCCAAACAACGCACTTGCTAGTAAAAACAACATCGCATAACCAATTTTGGTGCTGTTTTTCGTAACAATTTGTTTAAATGCTAATTTCTCTGCGTCGTAATAAAATTTTACTCTCTTCATATTTGAAAAAGTTGCCTTTTAGAAACTTTTTGTTGTTAACGATTTCATTAAAATTTACTATTTTTGTGCTCGTTATCACAAAGTAACACTTATTATACGAAAGAACTTAAAATTTGTTTCACATTTCGAAACATTTTTTTTAAAAATTTCAATGAACTAAATTATTCGATTCAATATCATAAAAATGAAATCACAAGACATAAGAAAAGCGTATTTACAATTTTTTGAAAGCAAAGGACATACAATTGTTCCTTCGGCACCAATTGTTTTAAAAGATGATCCAACCCTGATGTTTAATAACTCGGGAATGGCACAGTTTAAAGAGTTTTTCTTAGGAAATGGCACGCCAAAAAGTCCAAGAATTACAGATACACAAAAATGTTTACGTGTTTCTGGAAAACATAACGATTTGGAAGATGTAGGTTTTGATACGTATCACCACACCATGTTCGAAATGTTAGGAAACTGGTCATTTGGCGATTATTTCAAAAAAGAGGCGTTGCCTTGGGCTTGGGAATTTCTAACAGAAGTTTTAAAATTAGACAAAGACCGTTTATATGTTTCTGTTTTTGAAGGAAGTACAGATGATAATGTGCCTTTTGACCAAGAAGCTTGGGATATTTGGAAACAATTTGTACCAGAAGACCGAATCATTTTAGGAAATAAAAAAGACAATTTCTGGGAAATGGGCGATCAAGGTCCTTGTGGTCCATGTTCGGAAATTCATATCGATTTAAGAACTGACGAAGAAAGAGCAGCGGTTTCAGGAAGAAGTTTAGTGAACGCGGATCATCCGCAAGTAGTGGAAATTTGGAACAACGTTTTTATGGAATTCAACCGTAAAGCAGATGGTTCTTTAGAAAAGTTACCAGCACAACACGTAGATACCGGAATGGGATTTGAGCGTTTGTGTATGGCGATGCAAAGTGTTACGTCAAATTATGACACAGATGTTTTCACGCCGCTTATCGCGAAAGTGGAAGAAATTACAGGATTAAAATATACTTCAAACGAAGTAAAAAACATATCAGAAGAACAAAATAAAACGAATATTGCGATTCGTGTGGTTGTAGATCACGTTCGTGCAGTGGCTTTCGCTATTGCAGACGGACAATTGCCTTCAAACACAGGAGCTGGTTATGTAATTCGTAGAATTTTACGTCGTGCGATTCGTTACGGATTTACGTT
>JAULXA010000142.1:0-3407 GCA_032118875.1 Flavobacterium sp. | reverse complement strand
TTTCATCGTGGTGTGCTCCAATAGCATTACAAACTTCTTCTTTTTCACCATACTTTTCAGCCCATTGCATACCTAAAATCGCGTGAGGCAATTCGCTTTCTGTATCTGGAACTTTTCCAATATCGTGTAATAAACCAGCTCTTTTTGCTAATTTCACGTTCAATCCTAATTCTGCAGCCATTAAACCACATAATTTAGAAACTTCTCTTGAGTGTTGTAATAAGTTTTGTCCGTAAGAAGAACGGTATTTCATTCTACCAACAATCTTAATTAATTCTGGGTGTAAACCGTGAATTCCTAAATCGATAACCGTACGTTTACCAACTTCGATGATTTCTTCTTCAATTTGTTTTTTAGTTTTTTCAACCACTTCTTCAATACGAGCTGGGTGAATACGACCATCAGTAACTAATTTATGTAGTGCTAAACGCGCAATTTCTCTTCTAACAGGATCGAAACAAGATAAGATAATCGCTTCTGGTGTATCGTCAACAATGATTTCAACTCCAGTTGCTGCTTCAATAGCTCTAATGTTTCTTCCTTCTCTACCAATAATTCTACCTTTAACATCATCAGATTCAATGTTGAATACAGAAACGCAATTCTCAACAGCTTCTTCTGTACCAACACGTTGAATCGTGCTAATAATGATTTTCTTAGCTTCTTGTTGGGCTTGCATTTTGGCTTCTTCAATCGTTTCTTGAATATGCGCCATGGCATTCGTTCTAGCTTCCGCTTTTAAACTTTCAACCAATTGATTTTTAGCTTCTTCTGCAGATAAACCTGAAATTACTTCTAATTGCTCAATCTGACTTTTATGTAATTTGTCAACTTCTTGAGATTTTTTCTCTAAGTTTTCAATTTTTGTATTGTATTCTGCGATTTTAGCTTCTGCTTCGTCGTTTACTTTCTTTGCTTTTGCTAATTCATTTGAAATTTGAGACTCTTTATCTCTTGTTCTTTTTTCGGCTTCAGCCATTTTTTTGTCTTTTGACAAAATTTCTTTTTCGTGTTCCGATTTTAATTCTAAAAATTTTTCTTTGGCTTGTAATAGCTTATTTTTCTTTTCAGCTTCAGCTTCTGATTTAGCATCTCTTAAAATTGAACCCGCTTCTTTCTTAGCATTTTTGATTAGGTTTGATACATTGCTTTTCTCTAAAAATTTAGCAATTGCAAATCCTATAGCCAATCCGACAACGATTCCAATTATTATACTTGTTAATTCCATAGTTTAGTTTAGTTTAATAAAAAAGCCCACATCAGGTGTTTGAATAAACTCGATTCAGACAGGATTTGAGCTAAAGTAATGATCAAGGATTCCAGATAAATCTGGACGTGCTTTACTATTACAAATTCACTCGTTTAATTGTTAGTGTTGAGTTTATCAAATATTTACTAATGTGGGCAGTACTTTAGTGTTTTTGTATGAACGTATTTTCTTATTTTGAAAGTAAACCTTCAATTTTATCGTCGAGTTTTTTTAATCTTTCGAATGCTTCTACCGTATCTGTAGAAGTATCTATTTGTGTTTGTTCTATTTGAGAAGCAAATTGTAAAGCGCACATGGCCAATACATCTTGCTTGTCTCTTACCGCATAGCTCGCTTCAAATTTTTTAATCGTAGCATCAATTTTTTTAGATGCCGTTCTTAAACCTTCCTCCTGTGTAGTTTCCACTGTTAATGGATACACTCGGTCTGCAATTGAAATTTTTATTTTTAACTTTTCTGCCATAATTATTCAGAAAGTTGAGCTATACAATAGTCGATTTCTCTAATCAACGAATTTATTTTCAGTTTTGTTTCTTTCTTGTATTCTTCACTGCCTAGAAGAGAATTTGTAATTCGTAAGCTTTCCAACTCGTTTTTTAATAAGCTGACTTTCTCATTTTCGTGTTGAGCTGTCTGCTTTATTTCTCTCAATTCTTTAGATAAACTTTCGTTCAATTGCTCTAAATTTTCTATTTTTTTAGATAATTTAAAGAACTTGACTTCTAAAGAATCAATAACTTTTGACAATTCGCTCATTACAACTTAATTCTTTTCTTGATTTTACAAATTTAAAACTTCAATCTCGAAATCCAACATTTTTTTACAAAAATTATAAAGTTTTTTTTACGAGTAGATTTTTCTTAATGTTCGGTTGGTTTTTTACTCTTTATGAAGTCTAAAATTAGTGTTGCAATTAATTTTCCTGTTAAATGATTATTGTTAGATAAATCCAAATCTGGCGCGCCTTCGCAAATATGAAAATAACTTGCATTTTCTTCTTTTCCAACTAAATGGATAAAATGACGGGCTTTTTCTACACTAAATCCACTTAATGTCATCGCGCTACTCGGAATGTTTGGAATCGCATCTAAATCTAATTCTAAGCCAAAAGGCGTACTTGAAATAAATTTCAAAGCATTTGTTATTTCTGTCGAAAAACTTTTCGTTTTTCTAACAGCCATTTCTTCATATGTAACATATTTTACACGTTCTTCAATCGTTTTTAAAGTATTGAAAACACTTTTTGATACGAAGTTTTCATGTAATCCGAAGATGAAATATTTTTTCAAGAAGCCTTCTTCAAAAGCATACGTGAAACCATTTCCGCTATGACGCCCTTCCATAATTCTGAAATCGGTATGCGCATCAAAATTTATGGCATTCACTGGAATTCCTTTTGCTAAAGCTAATCCTTTTATATTTCCATAAGCGTTGTTATGTCCACCACCAATAATAATCGGAATTTTGTTAGCTTTAATAATCGTACTAATTACGAAAGAAACATCTTTGTCAATATTTTCAACCAAAGAAAAAAGTTTTTTTCTGTCTTCTTTATTAGTTGTGTCTAACTTTTTCGAAATTTCCATCTCTTCAGAGAAATCAATTTCACCTAAAGCAATCAATTCACTTCCTTTGCAAAATTTATTATGCTGAAAGTTAACTAGGCTTTTTAAAGTGCTTTCAAATGCAGTTGCTGAGCCTGTTCTACCTAGGTTTGCTTTTACACCAATATCTTCGGGTAAACCAATTAATACAAATTTAGCTTCGCAATTTGTGATGAATTCTATCCAATTTTCATTACTTGGAACAGTTATCATCTTTTCACCAAACTTTATTTCGCCACTTCTGTGTTGCGTAATCTTAGCTAAATCTTTGGAACTGAATACGTTTAATTTATCCATTTTGAATTTTAATGTGTATTCAAATATAATATTTTCAAGATACATTACGTTATATAGTAATAGAAATAAATAAAATTTTATTTTTGTATAGAATAATTAACCTAAATCAAAAAAAATATGGAATTAAATCAATCAAATCCTCGAAATTCTGGATTAAAGGCTGCTATTGTTGTCTTAGCCTTACTTCTAATGGGAAGTTTAGCGTATGTGTATAAATTAAATCAGGATAAAAGTGA
>JAULXA010000141.1:0-1830 GCA_032118875.1 Flavobacterium sp. | reverse complement strand
TAATACATCAGGTCCGCTTAGAGGAGAAGTTTGGTTTAACGAACTTCGTATGTCTGAAATTGATAACAAAGGTGGTTATGCTGCTGTTGCCAATTTAGATACCAACTTAGCTGATTTTGCAACCTTTTCTGCAACAGGACGTTTAAGTACAATTGGTTTTGGAGCGTTAGAAGAAGGCCCGAATGAAAGAAGTAGAGAAGATGTAAAACAATACGACATCGTTTCTAATTTTAATGTTGGACAATTATTACCGAAAAAATGGAAAATTAATTTGCCGTTCAATTATGCTGTTGGAGAACAAATTATTACACCAAAATACGATCCGTTATATCAAGATTTAGAACTGAAAGAAGTAATTGCAGCGGAAACAGATCAAGCTAAAAAAGACGAAATTGAAAACCGCGCTATCGATTATACGAAACGTACAAGTGTCAATTTTATAGGTGTTAAAAAAGACCGTGGCGAAAATCAAAAACAACGTTTTTATGATGTAGAGAACCTAACACTTTCATATTCATTTAACGAAATGTTACACCACGATTTCCAAGTGCAAAGTTTAATTGATCAGCAACAAAAAACTTCTTTGGATTATGCTTATTCATTTAAGCCGATGTCTATTGAGCCATTCAAAAAGAATAAATTTTTCAAGAAAAACGGATATTACAAAGCAATAAGCGATTTCAATTTTAATTTCTTACCGAGTAACATTACGTTTAACTCAAATATCATTAGACAATTTAACCGTCAACAATTCAGATTGGTTGATGTGCAAGGTATCGGATTAGATCCATTGTACAGAAGAAATTATTTCTTTAATTATCAATATGGCGTTAATTTCCCAATTACAAGATCGTTAAAATTAAATTATACGGCTGCTAATAATAACATCGTTCGTAACTATTTTGATTCGGCAAATAATCCAATTAACGACTTAGACATATGGAACGATTATTGGAATTTTGGGTCTGCCAATACGCACAACCAACAATTAACCGTTAATTACGATTTACCAATTAATAAAATTCCAGCTTTAAGTTTTATTAAATCTTCGTATGTATATACGGGTGATTATAGTTGGCAACGTTCTTCGGAAGCATTTGCAACTTTTCAAGCGTTAGACGGCACAACGTATCAGTTAGGAAATACCATTCAGAATGCTAATTCGCATAAAATTAATGCAGCGTTAGATATGAATGCGTTTTATAAATATATTGGTTTAACCGCTAAGAAACAGAAAAAACAACCTGTTGCCACTAAAAAAACACCGCCAAAACCAGGTGAAAAAGTAGTTAATACAGCTCCAAAAGTAATCCAAGAAGAGAGAAATGCCTTTGCTAAATTTGGTATTGGAATACTTACTTCTGTAAAAAACATTCAGGTAAATTACACAGAATCTGGTGGAACATTATTACCAGGATATTTACCAGGATTAGGTTTCTTCGGAACATCACGTCCAACTTTAGGTTTCGTTTTCGGAGATCAATCCGATATTAGATACGAAGCTGCCAAAAGAGGCTATTTAACAAATTACCCAGAATTCAATCAAAGTTTTACTCAAATTAAATCGAAAAAATTAGATTATACCGCTCAAATAGAATTTATCCCAGATTTAAAAATTGATGTAAACGCAGAAAGAAATATTACCGAAAACTATTCCGAACAGTACGATGCAGTTGGAGGCGAATACAATTCACTTTCACCATATAGCACTGGAAATTATAGTATTTCTACTATTATGATTAAAACGGCTTTCAAAACGAGTGATGAAAACGAGTCTGAAATTTTCGATAGATTCCGTAAAAACAGATATGCTATTGCAATACGTTTAGC
>JAULXA010000140.1:2258-5320 GCA_032118875.1 Flavobacterium sp. | reverse complement strand
ATAGGTTAAATTTGGCGCTGTTGCTTTTTTCCAAACATCGGCTCCAAATAACTCTTCTACTTTTTTCTTCACATCAGCTGTTTTCACATCACCAATAACTACTAAATAAGCATTTGACGGCACGAAATACGTATTATAATGATTGACAACATCTTGTAAAGTCACATTTTTTAATGTTTCTTCAGAAGTAAATTCACCACTATAATGATCTTTCCCAAAAGTTAACACATTTTGCACACGAGTGGCAATTGCAGAAGTGCTTTTCTCGTCAGATTTCAAATTCTCAATTAATTTAGCTCTTTCCGCATCAAAATCTGCTTGAGTAAATAATGGATTTAAAGCTCCGTCTGCTAAAAGTTCCATAATTCTAGAAGAATATCTAGACAAACCATTCGCAGAAGCTCCAGAATCGTAAAAATTAATTGTAGCTCCTAAAAAATCAATTTCTTCATTAAATTTTTCTTTTGAAATCGTTTCAGTAGCATTTCCAATCATAGCGCTTACTAAATCTGTAACTCCTTTTTTGTTACCTTCTGTAAAAGGCGCATTATCTAAAGTTAAGTTGTAAGAAACTCTTGGTAATTTATTGTTTTCAACAACCAACACTTTTAAACCATTTTCTAAAACAAAAGTTACCGGTTTTTTGATGTTAATAGTTGGAGCTGGGCCTTGTTTAGGCATTGATCTGTCTTGTGCTTGCATAGTTATTGTAAGGAATAAACTGGCTGCTATATATAAGTATTTTTTCATTTTCTCTTAAAATTATTTAGCTGTTTTTTCTTTTGCAGGTCCATAATTTAAAATCAAACGTTGGTTTGGATTTAAATATTTTTTTGCAACTTCTTTGATATCTTCTCTTGTAATTGAACGGTAAATTTCAATTTCAGAATTAACTAAATTAATATCCCCGTATAATAAATAGTAGGATGCTAAATTTTCGGCAATTCCTTCCACAGTTGAATTGGAATTCACATAATTACTTTCAAATTTATTTTGAAGTTTTTGAAAATCGTTGTCAGAAATTAAATTATTTTGCATGTTTACAATTTCTTCATCAATTTCTTTTAACAAACTTTCTGAAGACACATCTCCTAATGGCAAACTATAGATAATATATTGACCATAATCTTCTTGAGAATTATTGAAAGCCCCAACCTGAACTGACACTTTTTTCTCATCCACCATTTTTTTATACAATTTAGAACTTTTCCCATCAGATAAATAAGAAGATATCATATCTAAAACACGAGCGTCCTTAGTTTTCATTGATGGCGTTCTGTAAGCTGCTAAAGTCATTGGCAATTGCACATTAGGATCTTCCCAAGTTGCATTGATTGTAGACGTAATTGGAGCTTCTTCAAATTTTTGACGTTGAACTGGTGCTCCTTTTGGAATCGCTCCAAAATATTTTTTAATCCAAGTTTTAGCTTGTGCATTGTCAAACTGACCCGCAACTACTAAAACTGCATTATTTGGAATGTAGAATTTCTTGTTAAATGCTTTAAATTCTTCTAAAGTAGCGGCATCTAAATGCTCCATTTCACCAATAGTGGTCCAACGGTAAGGATGATTTTTAAATAAATTTTGCTTAATTGCTTTAAAAATATTTCCGTAAGGTTGGTTGTCGATTCTTAAACGTTTTTCTTCTTTAACCACTTCATTTTGAGTATCTACTCCTTTTTGATCAATCACAGGATGCATTAATCTTTCCGATTCCATCCAAATGGCTAATTCTAAATTATTAGAAGGAAAAACTTCGTAATAATAGGTTCTGTCATCTGAAGTATTTGCATTATTTTGTCCGCCATTAGCGGTTACTAACTTAAACCATTCTCCTTTACCGATATTTTTAGTTCCTTCAAACAATAAATGTTCAAAAAAGTGAGCAAATCCAGTGCGGTTAGGTTGTTCATCTTTGGCACCAACGTGATACATAACTGAAGTAATAATTACGGGTGCTGAATTATCTTGATGTAATACAACGTGTAATCCGTTATCTAAATCAAATTCTTCGAACGCTACTTTTTGCGCATTAGCTGTGCTTCCTAACATTGCCATTGTTCCTATAGCCATTAAAGTTTTTTTCATAAGTGATTTTATAATTATAAATGGTTATTATGAGTCTGCGAAAGATATTAATTGTTACACATAATGCGAAAAAGTTATTCGTTTTATTTAAATAGAAGAAAAAAGAAAAGTTATGTTGTGTGATTAATAAATAATTGTATATTTGCAAACTGAAAAAATAATAATCTAAACACATTGTTATGTACGCAATCGTAGAGATAGCAGGGCAACAGTTCAAAGTAAGCAAAGACCAAAGGTTATTTGTTCACCGTTTAGCAAGTGATGTAGACGCAAAAGTTTCTTTTGACAAAGTCTTATTAATTGATAACGGAGGAGCATTAACATTAGGCGCCCCAGCTATAGAAGGAGCTTCTGTTGAAGCCAAAGTATTAAAACACCTTAAAGGTGACAAAGTAATCGTCTTCAAAAAGAAAAGAAGAAAAGGATACAAAAAGAAAAACGGTCACCGTCAATCTTTTACACAAATTATCATTGAAAGCATTGTTGCTTCTGGTTCTGTAAAAAAAGCTGCTGCTCCTAAGAAAGAAGCTGCTCCAAAAGCGGAAAAATTAGTTGATGCTCCTGCTGCACCAAAAGCTACTAAAGCTAAAGCTGCAAAAGGTGATGATTTAAAAATTATCGAAGGTATTGGACCTAAAGCTGCTGATGTATTAGTTGCTGCTGGAATTGACACTTTTGCTAAATTAGCTGCTACTGCTGCTACTGAAGTAAATGCAATTTTAGACGCTGCTGAAGCTAAAGTACAACATTTAGATCCAACTACTTGGGCACAACAAGCTCAATTAGCTGCTGATGGTAAAATGGATGAATTAAAAAAATTACAAGATGAATTAAACGGCGGTAAAGCTGTTTAATTTTAGTATTAACTTATAAAACCAAAACGTCATGGCTCATAAAAAAGGTGTCGGTAGTTCGAAAAATGGTAGAGAATCAGAATCAAAACGTTTAGGCGTTAAGATTTATGGTGGTCAAGC
>JAULXA010000140.1:0-2213 GCA_032118875.1 Flavobacterium sp. | reverse complement strand
TGTGTTTACCTTTTAACACAGAGTTTCGCGAAGATTACCACAGAGAAACACAAATCATTTAAGTTTAACTAAAAGAAAATCTTTAAAATCTGCGTTGCGAAGCATCTGCTAAATCCGCGTACCTAATTACGATTTAAACTTTGCTAAATAATTCTCCGATTGAATTTTCATTATCTCACTCGCATTTTTCTTCTTTAAATTATATAGTTCTTTGTCGGTTTTAATTTCTGCATAAACCTCATCGTAAATAGCAGCATCGGTTTTCTTTTGTAAATCGCGTTGGTAACTATTTTGCTCGATTAATATTTTATAGCTAATTTCAGCATCTTCCAATTTAAAATCGTATTCACTTTTACTAGATAATAACTTCGCAATAATAGGCGACGTTTCAATCGCTAAAAACAACAACATAATAAATAAGGAAGGTAAAAACGGTAATTTATCCAATGCATTTATTCTTGCCATTAATCCATCGAAACTATCAATTATTGGCTGTGAATCACTTACTTTCTTATCTAAATCAGCTTGTAACGTTTTTCCTTTCGTTTCTTTTTCAGCAATTAGTTTTCCATTTGAGACCTTTAAAGAATCCAATTGTTTCGAAACCAAATCGTAGGCCTCACGCTTTTCTTTATAAATTGGGCCTTTTCCCATTTTTTTGGTTCCAGCCGTTCCCTCCGCTTCTGTAATGTACGATTGATACAAAGCTGACACTTCTTTTTCTTTGGCGCTTAATTGACTTTTAAGACTGTCAATTGCCTCTTGATTTTTATCTACATCCGTTTTAAAGAAATTAGCCACCTGTTTTTTATTCGCAATCGCCATTTCGTTTTTCTCTTTTAATAGAACCGTATCAATTTCTTTTTGGAAAATTTTAATTTCTAACGGTTTTGAAATTACAATAGCGATAATCATAGCTAGTACAATTCGCGGAGACGCTTGAATGAATTCATCCATAAAACTATCACGTTTTTTAATGGTTGAAACAATAAATCGGTCTAAATTAAAAATCAACAAACCCCAGATTAATCCGAAGAAAGTTGCCATATATACATTGTCAAAAACCGTATATAAAGCATAAGAACAGGCTACAAAAGCCATAATTGCAGTGAAGAAAACAGTTGCACCAATTCCGGCGTATTTATTCTGTTCTCCGTTGGAGCATGAGGCAACAATATCTTTGTCCGCTCCTGAACAAAGGATAAAAAATGATTTTAGCATAACGATTCGTTTTAAAAACCACAAACTTGTCCTGACTAATCGGGAAGCATACATTTATGGTTAGTTGATGATTGATGATGATTACAAATTTGTTGCCAAAATTGGTTTTTTGTTACAGGTTTTCGAAATTATTATTAAATACTATAATCTTAAGTTGATTTTTCTTGTATTTAGACCTAAAAAAAATCCCCAACTTTTCAGATGAGGATTATATTATTTTTAAACAATTAATATTTAGGAAGATCCCTAGCGATTTTATCTAAACGACTACCTTCAAAGAAAAACAGATTTCCTAAATATTCTTTTGATTTATAATTTATATCTTTTTTTAATAATTCATTTTCAAACATTCTTGAATAAACTGATCTGTATTTAGAATCGTATAAATCTGTATTTATAGAAAATAGCTGACTGGTAAAATTATTTCTTTGACCAAAAGTATCATCTAATTTCCCATAACCATTCATCACTAAAAATAATTCATAACCATTTTGCTTCGCGTAATTTTCATACACATGCATTGGCCTACATAAATCGGAAGTACAGCCATTTTTAAAAATATAAACTAATGATTTTTCGTGTTTTGCAATTTCACTTCTTAATTGCTTTCCTGAAATTTTATAAATCCTTTCTGTGTTATAATCTCCGAAATTTTCTAAAGTAACAATTCTAGATTTATCTTCTTCTTTAAGTTTAGAATAATCATTTGTTAATCCAGAAATTCCACAAGAAAGCAAAAGGAATGAAAAGACAATAAGTGTAAATATTTTCTTCATAATTATTATTTTTTTCAAATATAAAAAAAAATCCCCAATCTTCCGATTGAGGATTTAGTGTTTTAATTATGACCCGTACTTTCACCTAATAAAAATTCGCAAACAAATACTTTAAGATTATTGTTTCACTTCGATAGGTTCTGAAAGTAAATTACAAGTGTTATTAAAACTAAAAAAAACAGTCCTATAGCGCTGGCTTCTAGACCAAAATTACCA
>JAULXA010000139.1:0-6932 GCA_032118875.1 Flavobacterium sp. | reverse complement strand
ATAAAAAAAAATGAAAAAAATCATCGCGATCCTTTGTTTTGTAGGAACCACATTTGTATCTTACTCACAATCAACAACTGATTCTACATCTACTGTCGAATCTACCGGACAATTTACACCAACAACAGTTACGACTGACATACCTGTAAGTGTCTTGGAGACTAAGACAAAAATTGAGTTAACTCAAATATATTTAAATGAAGTTAAAACTCTTATTGGTTCACTACCATACTCTCCTTTCACATTGGGTGTTGAAAACGATTCAATAGTCCAAGTTCAAAAAGTAGGTTTGGATATCCCAATGACAAGGTATACCACCAAAAAATTGGATAAGGTAACATCAACAACAAAGGATTTTAACAAAACAATTCAAACATCGTTATTTGAAATTCTACCATATTCAGATCGTGGAGATATTATTAATGCAATTGTTTATGTACAATCAATTAACAGATTGGTTAAGAAAATTTATTAAAATTTAATGTTTTAAGTAGAAAAAAAGGGGCTTAGGTCCCTTTTTTATTTAAACGGATATTTAAAATAAAAGATCACATGAAATATCAAAATTTGTCAAACGGAACTTTAGTAAAAATATGTTATGATTTGTATAAATCACTTGAAAGTAGTGGTAGTTTAGCATACAACTTAAATATTGAAGATTTATATAAATTTACTAAAAAAATTTACGGTTTTACTTCAAATTCTGTGGTAGATTTAAGTTTTTTATACGCTTGTTTTTATGGTAATTTTGATTTAATCAAAAATAAATCTTTAAATAAAGACAATATAATGATACCTGAAAAAAAGAAATTTAGTGTGAAATATATGAGACTTGAAGAAAGATTAGTACGGGCATATTATAATTATGATTTGGAACTTTATACTTCTGACGAAGATTTTGTAGATAAGATTGTCGATTCGGATGAATGGGAAGATTCCGAACCATATTGGCGACGTGATCCTGATGATGAAGATTGGAGAGACACAACAGTATTAGATACAGATACGCGTATAACTGAGGAATAATAATTGACTTTGTGGAAAAAAATTCTATATTAATAGAAATAAACATAAAAAAACCCGAAAATCACTTATCGGGTTTTTTTATTTTTTATTTCTCTCTGATGTAAATATCAATTGGCACACCACTAAAATTATAGTTTTCACGCAATTTGTTTTCCAAGAAACGTTTGTACGGATCTTTTACATATTGTGGTAAGTTGGCGAAAAACACAAACTGTGGCACCGGAGTTGGTAATTGCATGCAATATTTAATTTTCACATACTTCCCTTTTAACGCTGGTGGTGGTTGGTTTTCAATAATTGGCAACATTAAATCATTGAATTTAGATGTTGAAATTTTTTGTTTTCTGTTTTCAAAAACTTCCACAGCAGTTTCTAAACCTTTTAATAAACGTTGTTTTTCTGTTGCTGATACGAAAAGAATTGGCACATCTGTAAACGGTTGGATTTGCTCACGAATTTTACGTTCGTAATCTCTTGCCGTCATGGTTTCTTTTTCAACTAAATCCCATTTGTTCACTAAAATCACAATTCCTTTTCTGTTTTTTTCGGCTAACCAAAAAATACTTTGATCTTGTCCTTCAAAACCACGAGTGGCATCAATAACTAAGATACAAACATCTGAATGCTCAATCGCACGAACCGAACGCATTACAGAATAAAATTCTAAATCTTCTTTTACTTTCGCTTTTCTTCTAATTCCGGCAGTATCTACCAAATTAAATTCGAAACCAAAACGGTTATATGTGGTATCAATTGCATCACGAGTTGTTCCTGCAATATCTGTAACTACAAATCTATCTTCACCAATTAGAGCATTAATAATTGACGATTTTCCAGCATTAGGACGACCAACAACTGCAAAACGCGGTAATGGATTTTCATCTTCCACTGCTTCTGGCAATTCCGGTAAAACCTCAACTAATTTATCTAATAATTCACCAGTTCCACTTCCATTCATGGCACCAATAGTAAAATATTCGCCCAATCCTAAGTTGTAAAACTCTAACGCATCTGTCATACGTTTTGAATTATCTACTTTGTTAACCGCTAATATAACTGGCTTAGTAACTTTACGTAGTAATTTAGCCACTTCATCATCCATTGGCGTAATACCTTCTTCTACGTCTACCATAAAAATGATAGCGTCGCATTCGTCAATCGCTAATTCTACTTGTTTTCTAATTTCGCCTTCAAAAATATCGTCAGAACCTTTAATGTATCCACCTGTATCAATTACAGAAAATTCTTTTCCATTCCACTCACTTTTTCCATAATTTCTATCACGTGTAACACCACTCACAGAGTCCACAATGGCATCTCTACGTTGGATTAAACGATTAAAAAGTGTAGATTTCCCTACATTTGGTCTTCCTACTATGGCTACAATATTATTCATTCTTCTTATATTTTGTGCAAAAGTACGTTTTTTTATTTTAGGAGCAGACATTTTGAATTCCAAAACACTTGCTGTCCCGCTTTTCGCGCTACATGGTAGCTAGCTACAATCGGGGCTAAAATAGAACTGCTTTTTTCAAAACAATTTTTCTATTTACTCTTTACTAATTACTCTTTACTAATCACTATTGATTAGTCATTATTTTTGATTATATCCAAATCTTCTTAATTGGAAAGCGTTACTTCTCCAATCTTTATTCACTTTTACGAAAATTTCAATATGTATTTGTTTGTCGAAAAACAATTCTAAATCGGCACGGGCTTGCATTCCTACTTTTTTCAAAGCAGCACCTTTATGTCCGATAATAATTCCTTTCTGTGTATCGCGTTCCACCATAATAACAGAACGGATTCTTATAATTTTTTCTTCTTCAAAAAACTCTTCCGTTTCCACCTCAACAGCGTATGGAATTTCCTTATCGTAATTTAATAAAATCTTCTCACGAATGGTTTCATTTACGAAAAAACGCTCTGGTTTATCTGTTAAAGCATCTTTTGGATAATAAGGTGGTGAAACTGGCAACAATTCTACAATTCTATTCAACGCTTCTTTCACATTGAAGTTTTCTAATGCCGAGATTGGAAAAATTTCTGCATTGGGAACTTTTGCTTGCCAAGTTTGCACTTGTTCTTCTAACATTTCCTGATTCGACTTGTCGATTTTATTCAACAAAAGTAAAACTGGAATTTTAGCATGAATAATTTTATTGAAAAACTCTTCGTCTTTTAATTCTTTCTCTCCAATTTCAACCATATAGATTAAAATATCGGCGTCAGAAAAAGCACTTTTTACAAAATCCATCATACTGGTTTGCAAATCGTAGGCTGGTTTAATAATTCCTGGCGTATCCGAAAACACGATTTGATAATCTTCCTCATTTACGATTCCGAAAATTCTGTGACGCGTAGTTTGTGCCTTACTTGTGATAATAGACAACTTCTCGCCTACCATAGCATTCATTAAGGTTGATTTCCCAACGTTTGGATTTCCAATAATATTTACAAAACCTGCTTTGTGCGACATATATTTATTTTTTTGCAAAGGTACATAAAAAAAGCCACTCGTTTCAGAATGGCTTTTTGCTATAATCTGATTAAAACTGTTTCTCGAAATACTCGAAATACTGTTTTAATTATTCTGCAGCTACTAATTTACTAGCGCTACGGTATGTGAATTCGTTATAAATGTGACGACGAGCAAAACGACCTGGTGATTCAGCGTTTACCATTTTCACATACGTGTTTCTTGGTACACCAAAGTATTCGAATTTACTTCCGTCTGCAAAACTAATGTATAAAACGCCTTTATCCATATGAAAATCAGAAATTTGAGAAGTTGAAGTAGTCGCTGTGTATTCTGCTTTTACTTTTTCTCTAGTTTCTGGAGCGATACTTACTAAAAAGTGGTAGGCTTCAATAATGTTCTTACTTCTTTCTTCAGCTGCTAAACGTTCAACTGGATCTGCAATAGTATCAGGATGATCTTCCTTCATACTATTTCTATATATTGTTTTTAATTCTTTTAATGTTGCTTCTCTGGTAACATTAAGTAACTTTCTGTACCCAATAATTTTCTGTGTAGTCATATGATTTTCAAAATAAAAGTGCAAAAGTAGTGATTTATTCTTTAACTAAGCAAGAAAAAAAGAAACAAAATTAAAACTTAATCATTTGTTAATGAATTAATTGCGTAAAAATAAAAAGATATGATATCGCTTTTATAGAAAATTTACAACAAACCTAGACTTAAAGACAAGTATATTGAAAGTATTTTTATGAATAAAATTTTACAAATGAAGGCTTTAAATCAACAAAGCTAACAAAGGCTCTTTTTCGTTTAAATATTGAAATTGAAATCCTTTATCGTTCATTTTTGTCTTTACTGATTTAATATCACTTTCATTTTTCACTTCTAAACCTACCACAACAGGACCCACATCTCTATTATTTTTCTTTATAAATTGAAAATAAGTAATATCATCTGATTCCGACAAAACATCATTTACAAATTCGCGCAAAGCACCTGGACGTTGTGGAAATTGAATCATAAAATAATGTTTTAACCCTTCAAAAATTAATGAGCGTTCTTTAATTTCTTCGGTTCGTTCAATATCATTATTACTTCCGCTGACTACACAAACTACTTTTTTTCCTTTAATTTCGTTTTTAACTAAATCCAAAGCCGCAATTGTTAGTGCGCCTGCTGGTTCTACCACCATTGCTTCTTCGTTATACAACTGTAATATTGTGGTACAAACCTTTCCTTCAGGAACTAAAACCATTTTATCTAAGGTGTTTTTACACACATTATACGTTTCTTTTCCAACTTTTTTTACCGCAGCTCCATCTACAAAACTATCAATTTTATCTAAGAGAACTGGTTGTTCTAAATAAATGGCTTGTTGCATGGAAGGCGCACCTTCAGGTTCCACTCCAAAAATTTTTGTTTTCGGACTTAACTGTTTAAAAACGGTGGAAACTCCAGCCGCCAAACCACCACCTCCTACTGGCACTAACAAATAATCGATTTTGGAGATTTTTTCTGAAAGAATTTCTAATCCAACCGTACCTTGACCCGCAATAACTTCTAAATCATCAAAAGGATGAATAAACTCTAATTTATTTTTAGTTGAAAATTCTTTTGCTGCATAAAAAGCGTCATCAAAAGTATCCCCTATCAAAACAATTTCTACAAACGATTTTCCGAACAATTGTACTTGTTTTATTTTTTGTTTCGGAGTCGTTTTAGGCATGTATATTTTGCCATGAATTTTTAACAATCGACAAGAAAAAGCCACGCCTTGCGCATGATTTCCTGCACTGGCACATACAATTCCTTTAGATTTTTGTCTTATTTTTAATTGACTGATTTTATTATATGCGCCTCTAATTTTATAAGATCTGACTTGTTGTAAATCTTCACGTTTTAAATAAATAGAAGCTTGGTACTTTTCAGACAAGTTTATACTGAATTGAAGTGGCGTATGCAGCACCACTCCATTCAGATTCTCCTTTGCTTTTTCTATTTTATCAAATAAAGTCATTAGTTTAATTTTGGTCTTAATTTCCTCACTGCTGCTCCTGCTTGCCATAATTCAGATTCGCGAATTTCAGTTAATTCTACTTCTAATTTTTCACGATAATTACTCTTACTTCCTTCAGAAATCACTCGATTTGCTTCTCTTCCTGAAGACACTTCATCATATAAATTTTCAAAAATTGGTGTTGTAGCATCTCTAAACTTACCTTTCCAATCTAAAGCACCACGTTGTGCTGTTACAGAAGTATTTGCAAACATCCAATCCATTCCGTTTTCTGCTACTAAAGGCATTAAACTTTGGGTTAATTCTTCAACCGTTTCATTAAATGCTTCTGAAGGTGAATGTCCGTTTTTACGTAATACATTATATTGAGCTTCAAACAAACCCGCTAAAGCACCCATTAAAATTCCTCGCTCTCCGGTTAAATCAGAATACACTTCTTTTTGAAAATCTGTTTCGAATAAATAACCAGAACCTACTCCAATTCCTAATGCGATGGCTTTATCTTTTGCTCTTCCGGTGGCATCTTGAAAAACGGCGATACTAGAATTAATTCCTTCACCTTTTAAAAATAAACGACGTAATGAAGTTCCTGAACCTTTAGGTGCGACTAAAATTACATCTACATCAGCTGGAGGTACAATTCCTGTTTTTTCATTAAATGTGATTCCGAAACCGTGTGAAAAATATAGTGTTTTGCCCGCAGTCAAGTATTTTTTAACCGTATTCCAAGCTTCAATTTGACCAGCATCTGAAAGTAAATACTGAATGATTGTAGCATTATCGCAAGCTTCATCAATATCAAATAAAGTTTCCCCTTCAATCCAACCATCTGCAATCGCTTTTTCCCAGCTTTTTCCACCTTTACGTTGCCCAACAATTACATTAAATCCATTATCTCTTAAATTTAAAGATTGTCCAGGACCTTGAACGCCATAACCAATTACAGCAATTACTTCATGTTTTAATGTGTCTTGTGCTTTTTCTAATGGGAATTCGTCTCTAGTGATGACTGTTTCATTAACTCCTCCAAAATTTATTGTTGCCATATTTTTTCTTTTTAAATTTTAATTTACATTTGAAATACTTGATCCTTTTTATCTAAAAATTCGTTGTTTATTGTTTGTAAAGCTGGATTTTTTTGTTCCATTTCTACTACTTTTTTGTGAATTCCTTCGCTTGCATTGATAATGGCTATTCGAGAACTTCTAACAAATTCGATTAAACCAAACTTGTCTAATTTTTTTAGTAATTTATTAATTTCTTCGCCTTGACCTGTGGCTTCAAAAACGGTATAATCACTTCGAATCACAACTGCTTTGGCTCCATATTCCCTCAGCAAACGTTCTACTTTTACTTCGTTAATAATAACTTCTGTTGGCACTTTATATAAGGCCATTTGCTGCCATA
>JAULXA010000138.1:0-2421 GCA_032118875.1 Flavobacterium sp. | reverse complement strand
GCTGATCGCTATCAACA
Organism: Flavobacterium sp.; assembly: GCA_032118875.1. GTDB lineage: Bacteria > Bacteroidota > Bacteroidia > Flavobacteriales > Flavobacteriaceae > Flavobacterium. The sequence continues at coordinate 2,404 of JAULXA010000138.1, read as the reverse complement.
ATTGTCAGATGATTTGGCGCAATTTGATTTATTTAAAGATTTTGTGGTAGCCGATTATCATATTTTTAAATCGATTATTTTCGCAAAAGTTACCTTGCAAGAAGACGAATTTCGTTTATACAAAACCATGTTTGACATCATGTACAAAGACATGCCAAAACCTGATTTATATGTGTATTTGTATCAAAATACCGAGCGTTTATTAGCCAATATCAAAAAACGTGGTAGAACGTATGAACAAGAAATTCCGGCAGAATATTTAGAAAAAATCAATCGTGGTTATTTAGATTATATCAAATCACAAGCTGATTTAAATGTATTAATTATTGATATTTCCGATTTAGATTTCGTTAAAAAACAAAATGATTATATTTTTATTTTGAATGAGATAAAGAAGAAAATTGAGAACTAGCACGTTGTCAAACTGAACTTGTTTCAGTTTCTAAAAATCAGGTTAGATGCTGAAACGAGTTCAGCATGACAAGTATTCATTTTTTTTTAAATCCTTTCCATCTGCGTGAAATAAAAACTTATATGACTTATATGTTTATTTTAGTTTCTGAAACAAATCCCAAATCACAATTCCAGCACTAACAGAAATATTCAAGGAATGTTTGCTTCCTAATTGCGGAATTTCAATCACACCATCAGATAAATTAATTGCTTCCTGAGAAACACCTTTAACTTCGTTACCAAAAATCAACGCATATTTGGTTTCCGTTTCTGGTTGAAAATCATCTAACATAATCGCATTTTCCGTTTGCTCAATCGAATAAATTTTTACGTTTTCAGTTTTCAATTTCGTCACTACTTCCAATACATCTTTCGCGTATTCCCAAGTTACGGTTTCCGTTGCTCCTAAAGCTGTTTTATGAATTTCCTTATTTGGCGGAACAGCCGTAATACCACATAAATAGATTTTTTCAATCAAAAACGCATCTGAAGTTCTAAACACAGAACCAATATTATGCAAACTTCTAATGTCGTCTAACACAATAATGATAGGTGTTTTTTTGGCATCTGCAAATTCTTCTTTACTAATACGATTTAATTCGGCGTTGGCTAATTTTCTCATGTGGCAAAGATATTTTATTGCTTTCTAGCTTCAAAACTTTTATTAACAATTATTAACAAGTCAATAACAAAGTATAACAATTGGTTTCTCTAAATTGCCTGAAAAAACTCATGAAACTATTAGTTAGCTTATTTACTTTACTATCAACATATTGTTATTCGCAAAACTCAACTGCTTCTGACGAAGTCAAACAAAAACAAGAAGCGATTGTAAAAGAAACAATTCAAAAATGTTATTCCAAATACAATTACAGAACCGAAATGGCGCAATGGCAAGCATGTTTAGATGAAGGTTTGGCAAAAGATTCTACAATTGCGTATTTATGGCAACAAAAAGCAATGCCTTTATTTAAAGCAAGAAAGTATGAAGCTGGAATGACTTTTATGAATAAAGCTGTTGCTCTTGATGAAAACAAATGGCTAGATTATAGAGCTTTTATCAAATGTATTTTTGCAAAAACGTACAAAGAAGCTATTATCGATTTTGAAAAATGCAAAGCCAAAATTGGAAATTCATACATAATGGATCACACATATGATTTTCATATTGCTTTATGTTATTTACAATTAAATGAATTTGAAAAAGCAGAAAAAATCTTTAAAACAGATACCGATTTCCAAAGACAAAACCAAGGTGAAGCACATTATTTAGACTTATTTTATTACGGAATTTCAATATTTGAACAGAACAAATTTGAAGAAGCCATTATCGTTTTTGATAGAGCTTTAAAAGAATTTTCAACATTTTCCGATGTAAAATTCTACAAAGCCTTATGTTTAAGTAAAATCTCAAAAGAAGCAGAGGCAAAAATTTTATTTGAAGAAGCGAAAAAAGATTTAGAAAATGGCTCTTCCATTAATGAAGATCAAATTTATTACGAAATGTATCCTTATCAAATTAGAAAATTGGTTAAAAATTAATTTTTGGAATTAAAATAAAGCCTAAAATTGAATTTTGACATTGTAATTGGTATTGAATTTTGAAATTACTAACTTCGCCAGCACTAAAATTTTACATTGTGGCTAAAAAATCAGCATCCGAAATCAAAGAATCGACTCCCAAAGTATCGCCGTTAATGCAGCAATATAATACCATTAAGGCGAAATATCCTGATGCGTGTTTGTTGTTTCGAGTAGGCGATTTTTACGAAACTTTCGGGGAAGATGCCATTCGTGCTTCCAGAATTTTAGGGATTACTTTAACCAAACGTGGTAATGGAAGTGAAAGCGAAACAGCTTTGGCAGGATTTCCACATCATTCTATTAATACGTATTTACCAAAATTAGTCAAAGCTGGACTTAGAGTCGCGATTTGTGATCAATTAGAAGA
>JAULXA010000137.1:0-2618 GCA_032118875.1 Flavobacterium sp. | reverse complement strand
TAAAATTGTTATAAACAATAATTAAAATCTACTTAAAAATACAATATAAAAAAATAATTTTCTTTTTCTTGTATACATTTTAATAAAATGTATATTTGTAAAATGTATAGTAAAGAATTAACAAAAGGAACCTTACTTCCTATCATTTTAAAACTGATAAGTGAAAATGATAAAATGTATGGCTATGAAATTACTCAAAAAGTAAAAGAAATGACCAAAGGAAAAATTGACATTTCAGAAGGAGCGTTGTATCCTATTTTACACAAATTAGAAGCTGATGGTATTTTAGAAACAGAGAAAGTATACATTGGAAAACGAGTAAGAAAGTATTATAGAATTACTCCTTCAGGAACGTTAGCAATTACAGAAATAACTGCAGAATTAAACGATTTTATAACTACGTTGCATCTAATTTTTAATTCAGAAAAAAGCAAAGTATGACACTAACTGATTTAAATATTGCGTATATCGAAACTAATTTGAAGTTCTATGGTATTAATGATCAAAATTTGAAAGAGGATTTGATGGATCATATTTGTACGCATATAGAATGTTATAATGGAAATAATTTTGAAACGGCTTATCAAGAAGCGATTCAAAACTTAGGTGGTTATAGTGCCATTCAAAATATGCAAAATACAATTAATGAAAAAACATTAATACAATCTTTTTTGATAAGGAAAAGAGCCTATTTCTTAACCTCAACTTTTAATGTTATGCTATTGGCATTGGGGTTTTTATTCAAACTTAATAAATGGCCTTACTCAAGTATTTTTTTAGCAACTGGATTCGGAATTCTAATTTTCATCACTATTCCTTTCGCATTTTATAACAGATATAAGCATTCCAAACAAAAAACAATTTTATTAAACAAATAGTTATGACAAAATCATTTTACATCTTAGCTTTCTTAACCTCTTTTATTCTTGGAGTTGGTGCTATGTTTGAATTTTTAACTTGGCCTTATCGCGGTATGATTGTATTTACGGGTTTCTTATTGTTAAACTTCGGATTAGTGCCAACTTATTTTTATCAGAAATATAAATCGGCAAAATTATGATGCGAGCGATTCTAATTCTTTTCGCTCTTTTTGCTTCAACAATTCACGGTCAAGAAAATAAAACGGAGAAAATAGATGCTATTCTGCAATCTTACAATAAACCAAATTCTCCATGTTTAAGTATTGGTATAGTTGAAAATGGAACTTTGATTTATGCGAAAGGAATTGGATTAGCATCGGTTGAAAAAAACATTAAAAACGACACAAAAACGGCTTTTAGTATTGCTTCTATAGCTAAGCAATTTACGGCATCTTGTATTTGGCTTTTGATGCAAGAAAAAAAGCTTTCTTTAGAAGATGATATTCGGAAATATCTACCAGAAATGCCTAATTATGGTACTCCAATTAAAATAAAACATTTACTAAACCATACGAGTGGAATAAGAAATTATCATACAATAATGGATTTACAAGGTTTCGATTATGATTCAGAATATTATAATAATGTAACGGTTTTACAACTTGCTTCTAATCAAAAAGGACTAAACAACAAACCTGGGGAAAAAGTTTTGTATAGCAATACAAATTATAACCTGTTAACGCTTATTATTGAACGAGTTTCTGGAAAAAATTTGAATGAATTTGCGAAAGACAAATTGTTTCTACCTTTACAAATGAATTCGAGTTGTTTTAAAATTTCAAGCACTCAAATTATTGAAAATAAAGCAGAAGGATACCAATTTACTGATGGAAAATACATTTCAAACACAAGTTCACAAGAAAGTTATGGTGCTGGAAGCATGGCTTCAACTGTTGTAGATGTTTTAAAGTGGATAGCTGTTTTAAATGGAACAAATTCAGAATTGAAATCACTTTCGAAATTTTTAATTCACTGTGAGAAATTAGAAAATGGAGAAAAAGCAAAATATGCTCGTGGCGTTATGGTTGACAAGTATAAAGGATTTCAAACAATTAGTCATAGTGGTTTTGGTTGGGGCGGACAATCGCAACTAATTACAGTTCCAGAAAAAAATATTGGGATTATCATTATGACGAATTTAGAATCGATTAATCCTACTCCTATTTCTTATCAAATTTTAGATGTATTTATCAACGAAAAAACTATAGAAAAATCAAATACAAAAAAGCTTTATCAAAACGAGAATTTAGATGCTTTTATTGGGCAATATAAAGAAATGAATAGCGCCATGAAGATGGAAATCTTTGTGGAAAATGATACGCTTAAAGCAAAAGGAAGTCAAGCTAAAAAAGGAATTAGTCTTTTAGCATTTGAAAAAAATAAATTTCACAGAATAAATAATGAAAGTGTTACTTATGATTTCACAAAAGACAAAAATCATGATTTAATTATTTCGTTTGGTGGCACACCTTTTTACTTCAAAAAAGCACAATTTGTAAAACCAGAAACAGTAAAAATCAATGAATTTGTAGGCACTTATTATTCAGAAGAATTGAACACAACATATACTTTTTTTGAGAAAGATAACAAACTATTCTTAGCTTATAAAAACAATGAAAACATAGCTTTATCTACAATCGAAATAGATGAATTTGGCAATAACGCACGAACTTCCTATCAATTTAAAAGAAATCAAAA
>JAULXA010000136.1:0-4429 GCA_032118875.1 Flavobacterium sp. | reverse complement strand
AAAGCCTAATCAATCCAACTCCAATTCCTGATCTACATCCCAATTGGCTCTCACGTCAATTAAAGCAGGAAAATAAATCATTTCTTCAGGTTGTACTTTTGTTTTGAAATTTCCAGAATCCCAAATTTGATTGTTGTTATCGTCGTAAAATAATCGTACTTGATAAGTGCTTGGCTGAATCGCTTCAAAGTACATTTCTGTTTCTTTTGTGCAGTATTTTTCTCCAACAATGTCTCCAGTACTATTCAAGATTTGAAGTACAAAAGGGAATTTTTTTGCATTTTTGATTCGTAAACGTAAATTTCCAAAATCACTAATCTCGCCTTTTGTGAAATCGAATTTTAAACTATCGGTTTTGGTGTTGTAATCATCTTCAATGGCACCTGGTAATAATTCAATCGTATATTTTTCGTTTTCTTCTTGTTTAAAATCGAATGAAATGGTTTGTTCGAAATCATTTATTTCAGTTGTAAAAGGAACAGAAGTCGAATCTTTTTTTCTTATAAAAACTTTCTCAGAAGCTACTTTTTTAATTGGCGTTGTGGTTAGTAAAACCAATTTCTCATTAAAACTGAATTTTTTATTCGCAAAAAGAGACACTTTTAAAGAATCCGCTTCTTTTAATTTTTTCAATTTTACCGAATATTCTTTACTGTAATCGTCAGATTTTACAAGTACACTTAACGAATCTATGGCATCATTCGGAATAAAAACTTGTAAAGTATCGGATTTTTTATCTTGTGATTTGGTAAATCGTAACGGCGTTTCAATGTTGTTTTTCTTGGTAAAAATCTTTACATTTTTGGCATTTCCTTCATAACCTAAAAACAACTTATTGTTACTTTCTTGAGTTGGTGTATACGTTTTGATTTCGTTTTTTTCTGAGAATAAACTTAAAGTATAAGTACTATCAGAAGGTATTTTAATTTTTTCTTTTTTGAAGGCAATTTTTTCCGTTTTCGATTGGAAATTGTAATTATTATTCTTGTCTTTTATAGCCACCAAATAATAGTCGCCTTCTTTAATGTTTTCAATTTTGAAAGCCGTATTTTTTTCTAAAGTATTCGTAACATAAACCGGTTTTTGTTTGTAAACTAAACTGTCATTGTACGTTGCAGCATCATATAACATTACGGTTACAAAATCATCTGTTTTGTTTTCAAACGCATCTTTTATACTTCCAGAAACCGTTAAAGAATCCACATACGCACCTGTTGAAAATATATATTTAAATTGCGAATACGGAATGCCTTCGTTATAATCCGTAATACTTTGTCCGAAATTGAAACTATAAGTCGTGTTTGGTTTTAAATCTTCATTTAACGTAATGGATATAAATTTACTCGCACTTCCTTGTGGAACAATAGTTGGTGCGATATTCATTGGTGGCGAAATAATCAATTGTTTATTGATGTCTTTTACCTTGATATATTCACTAAAATCGATCTTTATTTTTTTTCCAGTAAAATTAGTTTCGTAATTTTTAGGATTACTTTTTACAATCACAGGTGCAATGGTGTCTTTCGGGCCACCAGTAATCGTTCCGCGTTTGGCACAACTGATAAATAAAACAGAAATTAGGGTAAGTATGAAGATGAATTTTCTCATTAATTATGTAGTAATTTAGTCTTGCAAAGTAACAATTATATTCACTTGCATCATAATATTTAAATAAAATTTATGATTGTGAATACGCCATAGTAAGAATGCTAATTTTAGTATTTTTGATTTTTAAAATTTCTTTGGCACAAGATTCTATCGTGGCTCCAGTTGTAAAAACATCGTCTACAAGTAAAATGTGTTTGCCTTCAATTTTGTGCTGATTTTCAATTGAAAAGACATTTTTGTTATGAGCTAAACGTCCTTCTTTTGATTTGTCTGTTACAGATTTTAAATGTTGCGTCTTAACTAAAACATCGTCAAGCATTGGTATTGTTAGGTTTTTTTCAATAGATTTGCAAAAAGTAATGACTTGATTGTAACCTCTTTCGTGAAATCTTTTTTTGTGTAAGGGAACAGGAATAATAAAATCTATAGCTTTAAATGCTTCTAATTGTTTTAATTCGGTAGCGTATAAATCACCTAAATAGGTTCCAATTTCTTGCCTGTTTTTGTACTTTAAGTTATGAATAAGATTTTGCGAAATTCCTTTTTTATTGAAATACAACATGGAAGCACCAAATTCAAAAGGTAACAAGCCGTAAAAAGCTTTATCAATTTCCGTTTCCTTAATGTTATGGTGATATGTGAGTGGTAAATTATGAATACATTTGGTACATATAACTTTTTCGTTTTTTAACAATAAATTAGAACAGCCATTACAAAAAACCGGAAAAAGAACATTTAACAGATTTTTTTGTATTTCATCGAAAATTTTTAACATATTAAAACAATAATTTTATATTTAGTAAAAATAATAAAGTATGTCCTCAAACAAAAATAATTCTTACAAACTTACTATACTAGCACTATCAATTTTCTTATTGATTGTGTTTTTTAAAAGTTATAAAGATACTAAATCCTCAAAAGAACTACAAGACAATTTAAAGCAAGAAAGCCTGTTAACACAGAATCAATTATCAGAAATTATTGAAAAATATGATTCGGTAACAATGTTGTATAATAATTATGACGAAAGTTTTGCTGATTTAAATTCTAAAATTAATGCTGTTAAGAGATCGAAAGCGCCAATTAATTTTAAAAATCTATCTGAATTAAATAAGCAGATTGAAATCATAAAAGATTCGATAAGTATATTACAGGATAAATTAAAAGAAATAGAGAAAATTAAATCATTAGTAAAACCGGAAGAGAAAAAAACAAAAATTGTACAAAACAATGTCTTTTCAAGTTCTAAATTTGAAATCACTAATTTACAAGTGAAAGGTGTGAAGTTTTTAACAGAAAATGCCACTGCTAGTAAAGTTAAAACGATTGAACAAATTAGAGTTTGTTTTACAATTGATAAAAATGAGGCTATTTCTGAGGGTGAAAAAGAACTATTTGTACAAGTCATTAATCCTAAAAATGATATTGTTTCTGTAGAAGGTTTAGTCTACGAAAAAAACAATACAATATTGAAATACAGTAAATTAGCGAAGTTCAATTATAAGCAACAAGTTACGGATGTTTGTAGTTATGTTGACTTAGTAAAGAACAAAACTTTTAAAGGTCGTTACATTGTGAATTTGTATTCTGGTACGACTAAAATCAGTTCTACTATTTTCAATTATAATTAATTAGAAATTCCTTTTTTAATTCCGTTGCTATTTTTACTTTTGCAGTATGGCAAAACAAGAAGACTTATTTAAGAATGTAGTTTCGCACGCAAAAGAATACGGATTCATTTTCCCTTCTAGCGAAATATACGATGGTTTAAGTGCAGTATATGACTACGCACAAAACGGTGTTGAACTAAAAAAGAACATTAGAGAATATTGGTGGAAATCCATGGTGCAAATGCATGAAAATATTGTTGGTTTAGATGCCGCAATATTAATGCATCCAACTACTTGGAAAGCATCAGGTCACGTCGATGCGTTTAACGATCCGTTAATTGACAACAAAGATTCTAAAAAAAGATATCGTGCTGATGTTTTAATTGAGGATTATGCCGAAAAATTAAACATCAAAGCACAAAAAGAAATCGAAAAAGCAAAAGCTCGTTTTGGTGATGCTTTTAACGAACAAGAATTTATTACAACCAATCCTAGAGTTGTAGAATACCTTTCTAAAAAGAATGAAATTTTAGCCAGAATGGCGAAAAGTTTAGACGCTGGTGATTTAGACGATGTGAAACTTTTAATTGAAGAATTAGAAATCGCTTGTCCAGATTCTGGTTCTCGTAATTGGACAGAAGTACGTCAGTTTAACTTGATGTTCGGAACTAAATTAGGAGCTTCTGCTGATACGGCAATGGATTTATATTTACGTCCAGAAACCGCTCAAGGTATTTTCGTAAACTTTTTAAATGTTCAAAAAACAGGTCGTATGAAAATTCCTTTTGGAATTGCTCAAACGGGTAAAGCTTTCAGAAATGAGATTGTGGCAAGACAATTTATTTTCCGTATGCGTGAATTTGAACAAATGGAAATGCAATTTTTCGTGAAGCCAGGTGAAGAAATGAAATGGTATCATTATTGGAAAGAAACGCGTTTAAAATGGCATAATTCATTAGGATTAGGAGCGGAAAATTACCGTTTTCACGATCATGAAAAATTAGCTCATTATGCTAACGCTGCAGCTGATATCGAATTTAATTTCCCATTCGGATTTAAAGAATTAGAAGGAATTCACTCTCGTACGGACTTCGATTTAAAAGCTCACGAACAATTCTCAGGTAGAAAATTACAATATTTTGATACCGAAGAAAATAAAAATTATGTGCCTTATGTTGTTGAAACTTCTGTTGGTTTAGACAGAATGTTTT
>JAULXA010000135.1:0-2034 GCA_032118875.1 Flavobacterium sp. | reverse complement strand
CTCTTTTTATCCGAAAACTTCAATAATAAGAGTAAAAACAACAATCGAAGACGTTTTAAAAGAATTTAATGAATCGAACTTTAATTTTCCTTTGATTTTAAAACCAGATATGGGTTTAAGAGGAAATGGTGTGAAAAAAGTTACGAATTTAGAAGAACTTAAGGATTATCACGCTAAAGCGGATTTCGATTTTTTAATTCAAGATGTCATTCCATTTGAAAATGAAGTTGGGATTTTTTATGTAAAATTACCGAATGAAACTAAAGGAAAAATTACAGGTATTGTTTCTAAAGAATATCTAATAATTGAAGGTGACGGAACTAGTACAATAGAACAATTAATCAAAAAAACACCTAGATTTGAATTTCAATTAAAAGCTTTAAAAAAAGAATATAAAGACAAATTACTTAAAGTATTACTTAAAGGCGAAAAAGTAAATTTAGTACCTTATGGAAATCATGCTCGTGGTGCCAAATTTATTGATTCGAGTCATTTGATTACAGAAAAATTAAACGAAGTTATTGATACTAGTAGTAAAGATATTTCAGAATTTTATTTCGGACGATTTGATATTATGTTCAATACATTTGAAGAATTGGAAAACGGAAAAAATTTCTCCATAGTTGAATTAAACGGAAGTGGGAGCGAACCTACACATATTTACGATCCAAAACATTCTATCTTTTTCGCTTGGAAAGAATTAGCGCGACATATTGGTTACATGTACAAAATCGGGAAATACAATAATGATAGAGGTTTCAAATTCTTAAGTTATAAACAAGGAATGAAAGAATACAAAGCACATAACGAGTGTTTAAAAAAAATCGTTTCTATATAATTTATGCAAATTTTAAAAAACATATTAGTTGGTTTCGCCGTCAGTTTTATTGGCTCAATTCCTTTGGGATACCTTAATTTATTTGGCTATCAAATTTTCACAACATCCAATTTCAATCAACTAAATTTCTATTTATTAGGTGTTTTGTTTGTAGAAGCGATTGTCATTTATTCGACTTTAAAATTATCGGCAAAAGTGTCTATGAATCCGAAATGGAAAAATTACATCTCTATTTTTTCTTTTATTTTCTTACTTGTAATTGCTATTCTAACCTTTAATTCTAGCTCTAACGAAAGTAATTCTTTAGATAAATACAATGCTTATTTAAGTTATTCTGCAATAATTTCAGGTGTCGTTTTAAGTAGTTTAAATTTTGCTCAAATTCCGTTCTGGATGAGTTGGAATTTATATCTAACCAATGAAAAATACATTGTGGTTGAAGATAAAAAAGAACTTTTTTATGTTTTAGGAACACTTATCGGAACTTATTTGGGAATGTTAGTCATAATTTTTTCTATACAAGCTGCAAAAAATAAAGAGGTTATTTCACCCAACTTTTTTTCCAAATACATTTGGGTCATATTCTTAGTTTTGGCTATTTTTCAATTGTTTCAGATTGTTAGAGAGTACGTAAAATCAAAATAATACTTTTCTGTTAGCTAACTGACATTTATTACTATCGTAAATACTTAATTTTGAGTATTAAAATAGTAGTCATGAAAAAGTTATTGTTCCTTCCGCTCGTTTTATTTGTTTTTGTTTCCTGTGAAAAAGAAGGTGAATTTACACAAACCAATAATCAAACACTCAATTCAAACACGGCAGTTCTGTTAAAAATGGGTGAGTTTACAACCACATCTGGAATTTCAGGTTCTGGAAGTGTGAAAATTTATACGGAGAATAATCTACGCAAATTGGTTTTAGAAAATTATACGATTGAAAATGGTCCCGACTTAAAAGTATATCTTTCTACAACTGATGCTCCAAATACATTTGTAAATTTAGGAAATTTGAATCCGGAAACGGTATATACTATTCCAAATTCAGTGGATTTGAATGTCTATAAATATGTTTTAATTCATTGTCAGCAATACAATCACTTGTTTGCCATCGCACTTCCAAATTAATGAAAATGAGAAAGATAATATTTAGTTGTATCCTATTAATTGGTTCGTTCAGTTTTGGTCAAGGCTGTA
>JAULXA010000134.1:0-2542 GCA_032118875.1 Flavobacterium sp. | reverse complement strand
AAATTACTGCAGAAATATTATTAGAATTGGATGAGGAAGTTCGTGAAAACATTTTACGAAGTTTATCAGCCAAAGAAATTGCAGAAGAACTTGACGAATTAGATACGGATGACGCGGCGGATATTATTGCCGAGTTACCACAATCTAAAAAAGCGCAGGTAATTTCTGAGTTGGAAGATGTTGAGCACGCCAAAGATATTGTTGACCTTTTACGTTACGACGAAAATACAGCTGGTGGTATCATGGCGAAAGAGTTAGTAAAAGTCAACGAAAACTGGAACGTTTTAACTTGCGTGAAAGAAATGCGTCATCAGGCTGAGAATGTGACTCGAGTGCATTCGATTTATGTGGTGGATGATGAAGACCGATTGAAAGGGCGTTTGTCTTTGAAAGATTTATTAACGACTTCTACCAAGACACAAATTAGCGATATTTACATTAAAAAAGTAGACTACGTTCGCGTAGAAACTAAAGATGTAGAAGTAGCTAGAATCATGCAAAAGTATGACTTGGAGGCCATTCCCGTTGTTGATGAATTAGGCAGATTGGTGGGAAGAGTTACGATTGATGACATTATTGATATTATAAAAGAAGAAGCCGATAAAGATTACCAGTTAGCGGCCGGTATCTCACAAGACGTTGAGGCGGATGATAGCATTCTAGAATTAACCAAAGCGCGTTTGCCATGGTTGGTTTTAGCCTTATTTGGTGGATTTATTTCTGTAAAAGTCTTAGGGATTTTTGAACCGATGATGAACAGCCACAGAATGTTATTGTTTTTTACACCTCTAATTGCGGCTATGGCTGGAAATGTTGGTGTTCAATCGAGTGCGATTGTGGTACAAGGTTTGGCCAATAATTCGATTACAGGAAGTTTATGGAATCGATTATTGAAAGAATTATCGTTAAGTTTATTAAATGGAAGCATTTTAGCTGTTATTTTAATACTTGGCACACATTTCCTACTTGGATACGAATTCATTATTGGAATCACCGTTTCTATCGCTTTATTAAGTGTAATTGTAGTAGCTTCATTAATTGGAACATTTATTCCGATAGTTTTAGACAAATACGGCATTGACCCTGCATTAGCTACAGGCCCATTTATTACTACCAGTAATGATATTTTGGGAATTATCATTTACTTCTCTATTGCAAGAATAGTTTTGGGAATATAAATTTACTTTTTAGAATATATAATATAAGAAAACCCGGCGCTTGCTGGGTTTTTTGTTTGATTTTTTACATACAACGCAAAAAGATTGGAATGAGAGTATGGGGTATTTTAGTTAACAACAAAAACTGATTTAGCACTTGCAGCAGGTCCACTAGTGGTGGTATAACTCACCACGCCATTTTTCCAAATTTTAGCTCCAGTAGTATCATCACCTGCTACATATACATCGTTATTCGAAACAAAAACCGAGTATGCATATGCATCATTGCCTCCCAAAGTATTGGTTAAAGAAGTAGCTACTCCGTTTTTCCAAACTTTAGCTATATGACGAATACTATTACTAGGATTATTATCATCCTCTTGATAACCAGAAACATACACATCGCTACCCGAAACATAAACCGAATTTGCCTCCCCTTCACCAACTCCACCACCATTAACATAGGTTAAAGAAGTAGCCACACCATTTTTCCAAATTTTAGCTATACGATCACCACCTTCAGTCTGATAACCTGCTACATACACGTCGCTCCCTAAAACAAAAACGGAATTTGCAATTCCACCAGAACTTCCATTGGGAGTATAAGAAGTAGCTACACCATTTTTCCAAACTGTAGGAAAACTTCCACTTCTCGCTGCTATATATTTATACCCAGCCACATACACGTCACCACCTGAAACAAAAACAGATTTTGCATCCGTTCCTACTAAAGTAGTAGCCACACCATTTTTCCAAATTGTAGCAGTACTTGAAGAATCATACTGATTACCAACCACATATACATCACCCCCTGAAACAAAAACGGAATTTGCCTCTGATAAATTAGTCCCATCTGTTAAAGGAGTAGCAATTCCGTTTTTCCAAACTTTAGCTATTCTAATGGATGTAGAAATATTATAATCATAACCAGCAACATACACATCGCTCCCCGAAACAAAAATTGAGTTTGCCTGACAACTATTAGATTCTGTGGCTAAAGAAGTAGCTACTCCGTTTTTCCAAACCTTAAGCACCCCATTTTCTATGCCTGCTACATAAACTCCTGACGTGGAATTGTTATTATTATTGTTATCTTGAGAAGAATTTTCTCCATCATCATTACTGCAAGAAAAAAACAATGTAGTTATTATTAAGCAAATAATTTTTTTCATAGTTACTGTATTAATTAGCCATTAAAATGCAAAATTCAAATATACAAAACACATTTCAATTCAATCCATAAAAAAAGTCCCAATTTACATTGGGACTTTTTTTGTGGGGAGAGCAGGATTCGAACCTGCGAAGTTTTCACAGCAGATTTACAGTCTGCCCTCGTTGGCCGCTTGAGTATCTCCCCATTTCCTAGACTAGGCCGTTTTGTTTGT
>JAULXA010000133.1:0-1899 GCA_032118875.1 Flavobacterium sp. | reverse complement strand
GTGTATTCAACTCATATCTTCCATCGTTTGACGCGTAAACATTAGCAAAAAACGGATCTTCTTTTTGAGGTTTTAACAACTCATAGTTAATTTGTCCAGAAATACTTTCGTAACCATTTGTTACACTTCCGGCACCTTTCGTAATTTGAATACTTTCTGCCCAAGTTCCTGGAATAAAATTTAAACCTGTTGCTTGTAAAGCGCCACGAATGGCAGGAATGTTTTCTTCACTCATTAAAATATACGGACTTGTTAATCCAAGCATTTTAATTTGTTTATTTCCAGTTACAGCATCTGAAAAGTTAACATCAATTGATGGATTAGTTTCAAAACTTTCCGATAAATTACAACAAGCGGCTTTTTGTAATTCGCCTTGAGTTAAATTTTGAGTATTCGTTACGGCTTTTTGTTTTCGACCTAAAGTGTTTTGGGTTTTAACCACTTTTACGGTTTCAATATTACTTTCAACAATCGTTTTTTCTAATTGAATGGTGAAATCTTTAGAAGCACTTTGCAGAATTTCCAATTTTTGAAATCCTTCTTTTTCTAAAATAAGTAACACACTTCCGTTTCCTTGAATTAAAGTAAACGAACCATTTTCGTCAGATGATAAGGTTGTATTTAATTCTGGAATTGTGATTTTTACATTAACGATAGGATTGTTTTCCTTATCTGTGATTTTTCCTTGTATACTACTTTGAGCAAAGGAAAATATTGGTAATAATACCAATAATAATATTCTATACATAATTATTTAATAAAGTTTATAAATTTTAAAACTGAGCTCGAAAAGAACCAAGTAAATCTAAAAAACGATAGTAATTATGCGTAAAAAATAAGTTGAGAATAGAGTTTGTAAAAGGGTGGCGCATTAGAATCACAATAGTAATCTAATACTTTTTGGTTTGCAGACAAAACATCTTCTTGATTAAAGAAAGAGGGCATTTCATTTTCGAAAGTAACTGCTAAAACATTAAATTGAAATCCTTTTAAAATAGAATAATCAATTTTTTTGTCCACTTTAATTTCTTCGTCTGAACAACAACTTTTTTCATCTGATTTGCCATCAGCAGCACAACAAGAATCTTCGTCCGTAGCATCTGCTACTTTATTTTCTTGATACACTAAAGATATAGAAGCAATTTGATCATGGCAATAATGCAATACCAAACTCGCACTACTATTTACTAATAAAATAAATAATGCTAAGAAAATGCTAATATGTCTTTTGAAATTCATTGTTGCAAATATATGAAAATATTTATCTAAAATAATGTTAACGCTTAAATTTCAATAACTTGATTTAAAATAGGGATTTGGCATTCGTATTTATAACGTTCTGAAATTTTGACTCTTAACCCATCAAGTGCCGAGTTTTCACCATGAATTAAAAATATTTTAGTTGGTGGTTTTTCTAATTCGCTAATCCAATTTAACAAGTCGTTTTGATCACCGTGCGCAGATAAGCCTTCAATTGAAAGTATGTTGGCATTAACTGGATAAAATTTTCCGTGAAACTTTATTTCTTTTTCTCCTTCTAGTAATCTTCTTCCTCTTGTTCCTTCTGCTTGAAAGCCGACTAAAATTACTGAGTTTTCGGGTTCTGTAATATATTTTTCTAAATACGAAAGCACTCTTCCACCTGTCACCATTCCGCTAGCGGCAATCACAACTTTTGGGTTTTCATCGTAAATTGCTGCAATTGTATCTTGATAATCAGAAATTAAAGTAAACGTATCACACATTTCTTCACAGTCTTTTGCAGTCAATTTATGCCATTTTAAATTATCTCTAAAAATATCTAAAACACTAATTCCCATTGGAGTGTCAATAATATATTTGATGTTCGGAATGCGATCTTGCTTTCTTAATTGCCAAATTAAATACATCATAGTTTGC
>JAULXA010000132.1:0-5048 GCA_032118875.1 Flavobacterium sp. | reverse complement strand
ACAATGATTAAAGCGATCATGAAAGAAATTGATTTTGATGGCGGAAAATTAGAAGTAGGTCACAATTCACAAATTGGTTATTTCGCTCAAAATCAGGCTTCATTATTAGATGGTGATATGACTATTTTTGAAACGATTGATCAAATTGCTGTTGGCGATGTTCGTACGAAAATTAAAGATTTATTAGGTGCTTTCATGTTCAAAGGCGACGATATTCAAAAGAAAGTAAAAGTACTTTCTGGTGGTGAGAAAACACGTTTGGCAATGATTAAATTATTATTAGAACCTGTAAATGTTTTAATTCTGGATGAGCCAACGAATCACTTAGATATGAAAACAAAAGATATCATTAAAGATGCGTTACGCGATTTTGATGGAACGTTAATCTTAGTTTCTCACGACCGTGATTTCTTAGATGGTTTAGCTACAAAAGTTTTCGAATTCGGAAACAAACGTGTGAAAGAACATTTTGAAGATATCAAAGGTTTCTTAGCACATAAGAAAATGGAAAACTTAAGAGAAATTGAGAAATAGTAATTAGTCAGAAGTGATTAGTGATTAGATAAAAAAAAAGCTCCAAATGGAGCTTTTTTTATGCGTTTTTATAATGTTTAAAAGGAAATAATAACATTCCGAAACATTCACCTTGATTCTTTCCTAAATGTTTGTGATGCATTTTGTGCGCTCTTCTTAAAGCACGAGCATATTTGTTATTCGCATTTCTAAATAACTTAAAACGTTGGTGAATAAAAATATCGTGAACTAAAAAATACGTCAATCCGTAAGCGAAAATACCTAATCCGATTGCTAAACCAATTTCTAAAATTCCGTTTTGCCATAAGAAGAAAAATGTCATGCTAACGACTGCATAAAATATGAAAAACGTATCGTTTCTTTCAAACCATGAATCATGATCTTTTTTGTGATGATCTGCGTGTAAGTTCCATAAAAAGCCGTGCATAACGTACTTGTGCGTAAACCACGCCATAAATTCCATTCCGAAAAAAGTTAGTATAAATACTATAATATATAACCACATAATTTTATTTTTTTTATTTAAAATTGTCAACTTCGTAAATCCCAAATTGTAAATCGTAATTTACAATAAATTTAATCTATATTTTACATAACAACGCGCTAGAAGTTCTGCTTTTTGGTAATTTGGAACTCTAATTCTAGTGTTTTTAATTTCTGCTGAAGGCGTTGCTTTTAAACGAGTAAGTAATCTTTTATAATAACGGTAAGCAGTATATACTCCAAATTTCGCTTCAATGGGTAAACGTAAAATGCCTTCATAAGCTAATTTGAAATCGTTTTCAATGTCTTCAATGATTTCTTTTTTGGAAGTTTCTGTTAATTTCGTTAAATCGGTATTTGGAAAATACGTTCGGTTTAAACCTTCAAAATCGGCTTTTAAATCTCTTAAAAAATTCACTTTCTGAAAAGCGGAGCCTAATTTCATAGCAGATTCTTTCAAATCATTATATTTTTTTTCATCACCCTTAACAAAAACCATCAAACACATTAAACCCACAACATCAGCGCTTCCGTAAATATATTCGTGATATTCTTCTGTTGTTTTGTATTCTTGTTTCTCCAAATCGAGTTTCATACTTTTCATAAAAGCATCAATTAATTCTCGTTTGATATGGTGTCTGTTTACGGTATGTTGAAACGAATTTAAAATCGGATTTAAACTAATTTTATTTTTGATAGCATCGTCTAATTCTATTTCAAATTTACGAAATAATTCTTCTTTGTCATAGTCGTGAAAACTATCTACAATTTCATCAGCAAATCGAACAAAACCATAAATATTGTAAATATCTTGTCGGATAGATGGCGCCAACATTTTCACAGCAGAAGAAAAAGAGGTGCTGTAAGCTTTAGTAACATTCACGCTACAAGCGTAAGAAACGGTGTCAAATAATGCCTTCATTTTATTGATATTTTTGTATTAATTGTGCAACTAATTTTCCTGATATTAATGCTGGTGGAACTCCTGGTCCTGGCACGGTTAACTGTCCGGTGAAATATAAATTTTTAACTTTTTTGCTTTTCAATTTTGGACGTAAAACAGCGGTTTGTAGCAGTGTATTTGCCATTCCGTATGCATTTCCTTTGTAGGAGTTGTATTCGGATTTGAAATCGTTTACACAAAATGATTTCTTAAAGATAATGTTTTTACGGACTTCTTGTTTGGTTATTTTTTCAAATCGAGAAATTATTTTTTCAAAGTAAATTTCTCTTAGTTCTTCTGTATCTTCTAAATCTGGTGCGATAGGCACTAAAAAGAAGCCGTTTTCGGAACCTTCTGGCGCAGTGTGCTTATTGGTTATAGAAGTAAAATTTGCATAAAACAAAGGTTCTTCTGGCCATTTAGGATTGTCATAAATGTCAACTGCATGTTTATCAAAATCAGAATCAAAAAATAGATTATGATGAAAAACATTTTTTAGCTTTTTATCGAATCCAACATAGAATAATAATGAAGAAGGTGCGAACGTTTTTTTGCCCCAGTACTCTTCAGAATATTGTCTGTTTTCTTTTGGCAATAAAGTTTCTGTATGATGATAATCGGCTCCAGAAAGCACCACATCAGATTTTAAAATTTCATTATTTATTTTAATTCCGACCGCTTTATTATTTTCTACAATAATTTCCTCAATGTTAGAATTGGTTTGGTATGTCACTCCTAATTCTGTCCCCAGCTTTATCATCGCTTCAATTACATCGAAAAAGCCATTTTTTGGTTGCCAAGTTCCCAATCCGAAATCGGCATAATTCATGAAATTATAAAAAGAAGGCGTGTCAGATGGTTTTGCACCTAAAAACAATACTGGAAATTCTAAAATTTGTTGTAAGTTTTTATTTTTTATTTTTTTTCTAACATCTCTTTTAATGTTTGAAAAAAACTGATCTAATTTTAATGCAGTTTGCGGTGTAATTAATTCAAAAATACTTTCACCAGGTCTGTAAACCAAATCTTTAATAGCAATTTCATAATTGCTTTTTGCGTTAGAAATGAATTTTTCTAGTTGCTTACCGCTACCTTTTTCTATTTTTTCGAAGTCGGCAATAATGGTAGATAAATCATCAGAAACATCAAAATGTTCATTGTTTTCAAAGAATACTCTATATCCAGGTGATAATTTTTCTAAGCTATAATAGTCAGATGGTTTTTTATTAAAATCAGCAAAAAAACTTTCGAATACATCTGGCATCCAATACCAAGACGGACCCATATCAAACGTAAATCCTTTTTCAGTAAACTGTCTGGCACGACCACCTAAACTATCGTTTTTTTCAAACACAGATACTTTATTTCCTTCTTTAGCTAAATAGCATGCTGCTGCTAAAGATGAAAATCCAGAACCTATTATTTGTATTGTTTTGGGCATATATTTTAAAATTACGGTTTAAAGCTAAAATTGGTTTATAATGTTTCTAAAAAATCTTTGATATTTTCAATTGATTTAATTCTATTTGGTAATTTTTCGTTACTTATAGTTTGTGCTTTTCTTCCAAAAATTAATAATTCATTATTGTTATCTTTTAATATTGTGTTTTTAAATTCATTTATGTAGTTTTCAATTTCTTCTTCACCGGGTTCAACAGTTAAATAAGTAATATAGGTAATCTTATTGAAGTGATTATTTAATTCGATTAAGTTTTCAATTGGTAAACTCCTTCCTAAGTAAACAGAATGATGTCCTTTCGTTATGATTTCATGATGTAAAAACAAAAGACCTAAATCGTGAATTTCATTGAAAGGTAAATATAATATAAAGGTTTCATTGGAAATAGTGTTTTGTTGAATTTGATATTTTTCAATTTCAATTAAAATTTTCTGCTTAATTAAATGAGAAATGAAATGTTCGTGTGCTGGAGTTATTGTATTTGTTGTCCATAATACTCCAATTTCTTCTAAAAGAGGAATAAAAGTCTCAAAGAAGACTGCACTAAAATCTTTTTTGCTAAGTAATTCATTATAAGTTTTTACGAAAAGCGACTGATCAAAATTTAGCATTGCCATTTTGAATTGACTTAATACGTGATTATTAACTGTTTTATCAGTTTGGATTTTCAATACAAATTTTTCAATTTCTTCTTGATCTAGTTTAGAAATTTTTGAAATTTTATATCCAAAATTGGTTAACAATACTACATTTAGAAGTTTTTGTAAGTTTTTAATATCGTAAAGTCTAATATTCGTGTCAGTTCGCATTGGACCAAGCAAATCATACCTCTTTTCCCAAATACGAATAGTGTGGGCTTTGATGCCTGAAAGGTTTTCTAAGTCCTTAATGCTGAATGTAGATTTTATGTTGTTCATCTTTTATTTAAAAAGTTTAAACAAAAATAAACAAAAAATATTAAGAAGTACTATAAAATGAAAAAAATCCTGCATTAGCAAGATTTTTTTTGTGACCAAAATGGGGACAGAACCCTTGTATTTGAATAAAACTATAAAAAATTAAAACCCTATAAAATAAAGGCTTTATGCTTTTATGTGTTCATCTAAATTTATTAAAATACGTTAAAATTCGCTTTTGGTTAACTAATGGTTAACTAAATTAAATTTTTTAATTACCTTTGATTTATACAAAAAACTAACCAATGGCAAGTGTAAAATATTTACTTCAAAGTAAAAACGATAATTCAAATATTTATATTCAATTTTCAATTGGCAGAAAACAAGTTTTTAAAAGAAAAACTGGTTTTATTATAAACCCTTTGTATTGGAGCAAAGATAAAGGACAACCTATACAAAAGAGCCAAGAAACAAAAGCTTTAAAATCTAAACTTGATAAGTTAGCTGTTTTTATAAATGATGCTTATAATAGTGCCGTAAGTAATGGTATAGAGTTAACAGGCGACTGGTTACAATTGCAAATTGATTTATTCAATAATAAAAAACCTAAAGTTGAACTCGACAAATTAACGGAATACACTCAAAAGTATATTGATGAAGCACCTTACAAAGAAAATGGTAAAAATGGTACTGGATTAAGTAAAGGGCGTATTCAAAACTTAAAGTTATTTAA
>JAULXA010000131.1:0-3400 GCA_032118875.1 Flavobacterium sp. | reverse complement strand
GATAACTGGTTTGCTACAGAAATGAATGAGAATGAAAGTATATTATTTTATGCTTTTGTTCCAAGTGAAAATGTTGCTTTGGTTTTTAATTCGATTAATGAATTTAATGCTATACAAGAAACCACATCAAAAATTCACGTTGCCACAGTAAACATTGAAAATTCAAATTAATATAGTAATAACATATAAAAATCATAAATATGAAAAACAGAATCATCAGAGCTATAGCCGGAAGTTTTGTACTAATTAGTATTTTACTTTCCATTTATGTCAACCAAAATTGGTTGTGGTTCACAGCCTTTGTAGGCGCTAATTTATTACAATCTTCTATCACAAAATGGTGTTTAATGGAAGATATTTTAGACAAATTAGGTGTGAAAGATTAAACAAAAAAAGTCGTTCTGATTATTCAGATCGGCTTTTTTATTTTCAATTAAAACAATATCAAATCATAGTAACAATTGTTACAACACCTCATTTAATATCTACTTAAATTTGTACTTTAGCTTAAGTTATAGATAATTTGAAATAACCTGATTTATATGGAAATAATTGGTTTTATGTTAAGTATTTTAATAGGCATTTCTCTTGGTCTTATTGGCAGCGGAGGCTCTATAATTACGATTCCAATTTTGGTATATGTTTTTCATGTATCGCCAAGTGATTCCACTACTTACTCTCTTTTTGTTGTTGGTGTTTCTGCTTTAGTGGGAAGTATTAATGGCGCCAAAAACAACTTACTCGATTATAAAACAGCTCTTTATTTTGGCTTCCCAAGTGTGATTTCCGTTTTTTTGATGCGTAAATTTTTAGTGCCATTATTGCCCAATAATCTTCTAACTATTTCAAATTTTACACTTACAAAAGATTTATTAATTATGTTGGTGTTTTCTGTATTGATGATTTTGGCTTCTTTTTCCATGATTCAAAAAAGAAAAATTTCGTTAAATGAGAATTCAGAAATCAATCACAACAGCTTAATTTTAAAAGGAATTTTTGTTGGACTTTTAACAGGTTTTGTGGGTGTTGGAGGCGGATTTTTAATTATACCAGCTTTACTGTTTACGGCAAAATTACCCATGAAAAATGCAGTCGCCACTTCTTTAGTTATTATTGTTTTTAATTCTCTTATAGGATTTTTAGGAAGTATTTCCACAACAACTATACAGTGGGATTTTTTATTGCTTTTCACTGCATTTGCTGTATTTGGAATATTTATTGGAATGTATATAAGTAAGAAAATACCAAACGAAAAATTAAAACCAGCTTTTGGTTGGTTTGTGTTACTAACAGGTATTTATATCATCCTAAAAGAAGTAATAATTTAATTAACTACATTATTAATGCAACGTTACTTCAATTAAAAAAAACCGTTCTGAAATCAATCAGAACGGCTTTTGAATTTCAATTTAAAAACAGCTTATACCACTTTTAAAATATAATAGTTTTTCTTTCCTTTTTGAAGTAAAACAAACGTGTTAGCAATTAAATCGTTGGTAGAAATTACATATTCTTCTGTTACTTTTACTTTGTTCACAGAAACGGCATTTTCTTTTAATGCTCTTCTGGTTTCATTTCCTGAAGATAAAAATCCTGATTTCACAAAGGCATCCACAATTGGGTAACCGGCTTCAATTTCTGCTAAAGAAACTTCTGCTTGGTCCAAACTTTGGAAAACATCCGCTAACGTTTTTAAATCTAATTGTTTTAAATCGTCAACTGTTGGTTTGAAAAAGGCTTGTGAAGCAAAAACTGCTTTTTCATGTTCTTCTGCACCGTGAATCATAACGGTTAATTCTTCGGCTAATTTTTTCTGTAACACACGTAAATGAGGTGCTTCAGCATGTTCTGCTAATAAAGCATCAATCGTAGCTTTATCTAAGAACGTGAATATTTTAATATATTTTTCTGCATCAACATCAGTCGTATTAAACCAAAATTGGTAAAATTCATACGGAGATGTTTTATCCGCATCTAACCAAATGTTTCCTTTTTCCGATTTTCCGAATTTCGAACCATCGGCTTTTGTAATTAATGGGCAAGTCATCGCGAAAGCTTTTCCTTCCGTTTCAGAATCTACATTCATTCTACGGATTAATTCCGTTCCAGTTGTGATATTTCCCCATTGGTCACTTCCACCCATTTGTAATTTACAATTGTGGTATTTGTGTAAATGATAAAAATCGTATCCTTGAATTAATTGGTATGTGAACTCTGTAAAACTCATTCCTTCGCCTTCACCAGACAAACGTTTTTTCACAGAATCTTTACTCATCATGTAGTTTACAGTAATACGTTTTCCTACTTCACGAACGAAATCAATGAACGAAAAATCTTTCATCCAATCGTAATTGTTGACTAAAACTGGCGCTTGCGCATCCGTAGCATTGAAATCTAAAAAGCGAGATAAAACACCTTTAATTCCTTCTACATTATGATTTAAAGTCGCTTCGTCTAATAAGTTTCTTTCGTTTGATTTTCCTGATGGATCACCAATCATACCAGTTGCGCCGCCGACTAAAGCAAACGGCTTATGTCCGAATTTACGCAAGTGCATCAATAAAATAATCGGCACTAAACTTCCAATATGTAACGAATCTGAAGTTGGATCAAAACCAATATAAACAGCTGTTGGTTCTTTTAAAAGTTGCTCTTCTGTTCCTGGCATGGCATCGTGTACCAAACCTCTCCATTGTAATTCTTCTATTAAATTCTTCATTTTATTTTTTTATTATTTCTTCAACCACAGCATCTGGGTCGTCATCATTTTCTAAAATATCTATTCTTGGTTCTTTCAAATCTTGTTCATTGGCTAAACTTCTGTTTAAAGATAAAACCAAACTTGGTAATAAAATTAAATTGGTTAACATTCCGAATAATAACGTGATAGAAACCAAACCTCCTAAAGCAACTGTTCCACCGAAATCCGATAAAGTAAATACCGAAAATCCGAACAATAATACGAAAGAAGTATAAAACATACTTGGTCCTTCTTCGTTTAATGTTGCGAAAATTGATTTTCTTATTTTCCAGTTATTTCGAACTAATTCTTGTCGATATTGCGCTAAGAATCGAATCGTATCATCTACGGAAAGTCCGAATGCAATTCCGAAAACTAAGATAGTTGATGGTTTGATTGGAATTCCTAAATATCCCATTAATCCAGCTGTAGCAAGTAATGGCAATAAATTCGGAATCAAAGCCACAAAAATCATTTTCACAGAACGGAATAAGAAAAAGATTAAAGCTCCAGTTAATGCTAGTGCAAAAAGTAACGATTCAATTAAATTTTCTAATAAGTAACTTGTTCCTTTTTGAAACAATAAAGCTTTTCCAGTAATCGTAACAGTAAAACGTTCTTTTGGGAATAATTTATTGATTCGGTCATTCAATTTTTCTT
>JAULXA010000130.1:0-4173 GCA_032118875.1 Flavobacterium sp. | reverse complement strand
AATAGGTTTCAATAAAACCCGAAACATCAATTTTTACTTTCGAAATACTATCTTGTGCGTTTGCCGTAAAACAAAAAAATGTGGTAACTAATAAAACTATTTTCTTCAAAATTTACTTTTTTCTTCTGGTGTCAATAATATGAACAATTTTCCAGATGTTGTTTTCTAAAAGCAAAGTAAAGGAATTTGTTCCAATATGACTCAATTTTTCATTCACATAAAATTCGTAAGGTGTCCAAACTTGTGCCATTGAGCCATCAATTTGAATGGTGTAATTCAAAATTCGTTCTTCAATTTTTATGTTTTTCGGAATGGAAGCAATTGATTTGTAAAATTCTTCATTGGTTTCGAAAGACAAATTACCAATCGCATTTTTTTCCATTATCGATTGTAGTTTCATTTCTTTATGACAAACCGATTGGATTTTCAACGTATCTGCCGATTGTAAGCCTTCAAAAAACACAGAAATAGATTGTTTAATTTCCTTTTCTTGTGCAGAAATCGATACGCTAAAACCAAAAAAAAGAAAAATAAATAAATGTCTCATACTATTGAATTTTATTATTGGTATTAAATGTAGAAAAATTGTTACAATCCATATCTTTATATTAATTTTGTACCATTAATTTTCAGAAAAGTGGTTCGGACTAAAACTTCCAACTTCTAACTTCTGACTTCTAACTCAAAAAGAATGTCTGTAGCAAAAAAAGATTATAAAAAAATTACAACGAAGTCGTTAATTGATATGAAAGCCAATGGTGAAAAAATTTCTATGCTAACGGCATACGATTTTACTATGGCGAAAATTGTTGATACAGCTGGTATTGATGTAATTTTAGTTGGAGATTCTGCAAGTAATGTAATGGCAGGGCACGAAACGACTTTACCTATCACTTTAGATCAAATGATTTATCACGCAAGTAGTGTGGTTAGAGCAGTTGACAGGGCTTTAGTTGTGGTAGATTTACCTTTTGGAAGTTACCAATCTGATTCTAAAGAAGCGTTACGTTCTTCAATCAGAATTATGAAAGAAAGTGGCGGACATGCCGTAAAATTAGAAGGTGGTAGAGAAATTGAATCGTCTATCAAAAAAATATTAAACGCAGGAATTCCAGTAATGGGACATTTAGGTTTAACACCACAATCGATATATAAATTCGGAACGTATACAGTAAGAGCTAAGGAAGAAGAAGAAGCGGAACAATTACTAGAAGACGCTAAAATGCTAGAAAGAATTGGCTGTTTTGCTTTAGTTTTAGAGAAAATACCAGCAAGTTTAGCACAAAAAGTTGCAGAAAGTATTTCTATTCCAGTAATTGGAATTGGAGCGGGCGGTGGAGTAGACGGTCAAGTTTTGGTTTTACACGATATGATTGGAATGACTCATGAATTCAGCCCAAGATTTTTACGCAGATATATGAATTTATTTGAAGATATGACAAAAGCTATCGGACAATATGCTGCAGACGTGAAATCAAAAGATTTTCCTAATGCGAATGAACAGTATTAATTAGATAACTTAGACTTTTTAGAGTTTTAGATTTATTAGATAAAAAAAAACTATAAATATATTTATGCACAAATTTAAAGAATTGGGAATTTGGAAAAAAAGCAGATTGTTTTGTTCTAAAATTTACAATGAAACAGCATCTTTTCCGCAAGAAGAAAAATTTGGATTAACAAATCAATTAAGACGTGCATCAGTTTCTATTCCGTCAAATATAGCTGAAGGTTCTTCTAGAAGTTCAAACAAAGATTTTGCAAGATTTTTAGAAATTGCTATCGGTTCCGCATATGAAGTAGAAACACAATTATTAATTTCAGCAGATTTAGGTTTTTTAAATCAAGAGAAAGTAATAGAATTGACTGATTTATTAGAAGAAATTATAAAAATGACTTCGAGATTTCGTTCAACATTAAAAATAGAATAATTAAGAATTTTAGAAAATCTAAAAATCTAAGTAATCAAACAATCTAATAATCTAACAATCTAAGATGAAAATAGTTTCAGATTCAAAAAATCTTCAAATCCTTCATGAAGACAATCATATAATTGTAGTAAATAAGCGAGTTGGAGATATTGTACAAGGCGATAAAACAGGTGATGAGCCTTTATCTGAAATTGTAAAATCCTATTTAAAAGTGGCTTACGATAAACCAGGTGAAGTTTTCTTAGGAGTGGTTCATCGTTTAGACCGACCAACAACAGGAATTGTAGTTTTTGCAAAAACTTCAAAAGCTTTAACGCGTTTAAATGAGACTTTTAAAAATAGAGAAACGCAAAAAACGTATTGGGCTATCGTTAAAAATGCACCACCAAAAACAGAAGATACTCTAGTGCATTTCTTAAAAAGAAATACGAAAAACAATACTTCAAAAGCGCATTTAAAAGAAGTTCCAGAATCTAAAGAAGCGAAATTATCATACAAAATCATTAAGAAATTAGATAATTATTATGCTTTAGAAATTGATTTACATACCGGTCGTCACCATCAAATTAGAGCGCAACTGACAGCTGTTGGTTGTCCAATAAAAGGCGATTTAAAATATGGTTTTGATAGAAGTAATCCAAACGGAGGAATCCATTTACATGCCAGAAAACTAGTTTTAACACATCCTGTAACTAAAGATCCATTAGAAATTATTGCGCCAGTTCCAGAAGATGTTTTGTGGAAATTAGTGTAATAAAACTAAAATAATTTTTGTATTTTTGAAACTTAAAATTTAAAACCATGTCAACAGTAACTTTAGGAGGAAATCCTGTACATACAAATGCAACTTTACCAACAGTTGGTTCAGTAGCACCACAATTTCAATTAGTAGGAAACGATTTATCAGATGTTTCTTTAAAAGACTTTAAAGGGCAACGTGTTATCTTAAATATTTTTCCAAGTATTGATACCGCAACTTGTGCCACTTCAGTAAGAACTTTCAATAAAATGGCTAACGATTTAGAAAACACTAAAGTTTTATGTATTTCTAGAGATTTACCATTCGCTCAAAAACGTTTTTGTGGTTCAGAAGGTTTAGAAAATGTAGTAAACTTATCAGATTTCAGAGATGGAAGTTTCGGAAATGATTATGGATTAACTTTAACGGATTCAGCTTTAAAAGGTTTACACGCAAGAGCAATTGTTGTAGTGGACGAAAATGGAGTAGTTTCTCATACAGAATTAGTAAGCGAAATCGCTAACGAACCTAATTACGAAGCAGCTTTAAAAGCACTATAATTTTATGATTCAAGACAAAAGATTTGTTTCTGGAAGAATTAAAAGTGTTGGCTTTGCTGTAAAAGGCGCATATAAATTAATTACTACAGAACATAGCGTAATGGTCCAGTTTTCCATTATGATATTAATGATTTTTGCTGGTTTTCACTTTGAAATTTCACGAGAAGAATGGATGTTGCAAATTTTAGCATTCGGATTGGTTTTGGCTATTGAAGGTTTAAATACAGCTGTGGAAAAAATTGCCGATTTCATTCATCCAGAATTTCACAATAGAATAGGTTTTATTAAAGATATTGCTGCTGGCTCAGTTTTGTTTGCTGCTTTTAGCGCAATAGCTGTTGCTGGATTAATTTATGTTCCAAAAATATTCAATTTATAAAATTTAATGGCCAAAAAAGAAGTTTCAAATACAACTGAAAATAAATTAAGTAATTCAATTTTCAAAACATCACGTGGACAAAAATTCATTGTTGGTGTTTTGTTCGTTATAATTGCTATAATTTTATTGTTGTCCTTTATATCTTATTACATTTCAGGAAACAATGATCAAAGTCAAATTACCGAACTTAGCAACAGAGAAGTTGTTGTCGAAAATTGGTTAGGAAAAATAGGCGCTTGGTTGTCTGACATTTTTTTACACCAAGGATTTGGAGTAGCTTCTTTTCTATTTGTAAAAATCTTCTTTTTAATTGGTGCGTATTTAATTGTCGATTTGCCTCTAAAAAAACTAAGAAAATCTACTTTTTGGGATTTATATTTAATTGTTACAATTTCGATTTTATTCGGATTATTATGGGAATTTATTCCACATTTATCTGGAATTATTGGTTTTGAAATTAACGATTTAATTCAAGATTATTCAGGAAAAATTGGTTCAATATTATTGTTAGTTTTTGCTACAATTGTATTTCTAATTTTTAAAATAAAAGTTTCTCCAGATAAA
>JAULXA010000129.1:0-11270 GCA_032118875.1 Flavobacterium sp. | reverse complement strand
AAATACGTTTTAATTCATTGTCAGCAATACAATCACTTGTTTGCCATCGCACTTCCAAATTAATGAAAATGAGAAAGATAATATTTAGTTGTATCCTATTAATTGGTTCGTTCAGTTTTGGTCAAGGCTGTAGCGATGCGGGAATTTGTTCTATTGGGAATGGTTTTTCCTCCGTAAAAGATTCCGTAAAAAATCAAATAGAAATAGGGAACGTTTTCGGAAAAGGTTTAGAAGATGTTACTTATATATCGCCATATGTTTCTTACACTAGAGTATTTAATGCACATTTTTCATTAACTACAAAAATCACGTATTCGCAGGCTTCAGGAAGTTTTGGAACTCGAGGAAATATTGGAGATGCTTTTCTGATTGGAAATTACAAGTTTTCGGAGAAAAACAGCAAACAATGGAGTACACTTTTAGGAATCAAAATTCCGTTTACAGGAAGTAATGATAAAATCAATAATTTTTCTTTACCGTTAGATTATCAGTCGAGTTTAGGAACCTACGATTTGTTTTTGGGAGCCGATTTCAAATACAAAAAATGGAACTTTAATTCAGCTATTCAAATTCCAGTAATTAATTCCAATGCGAATTCCTATTTTGATGAATATTCGAATTCCAATGATTTTCCAACCACCAACTTATTTGAAAGAAAATCGGATGTTTTATTCAGAAGTATGTATACTTTCAAATCTAAAAATCAGAAGTATACTTATAAACCCAATTTTCTTTTTATTTACCATTTAGGAAATGATACTTACGAAGATATTTTTGGTAACCGACAAGTAATTAAAAACTCGGAAGGCTTAACAATAAACGCAAATTTCATTTCGAATTATAAAATTAATGAAACGAATAATATTGAAGCATCAATAGCTTTTCCAATGGTTTATAGAGAAATCAGACCAGATGGATTAACCAGATCAGCTACTTTGGGAATCAATTATAAATATAGTTTTTAATTGTTTTTTTAGTTAATAAGCCCAATTTTATTTTAGAACTAAGCTTATTTTATTCCTAATTTATCTTTCATCTTTAAAAATAATAAAGCTATAGAATAGGCATCGTCAGCTACAGAATTTCTTTCACTCAAGGTGATTTTTAACGATTTACTCATTTCTTCTAACGAATACTTTTTTTCGTTCGTATCTTTAATTTTATTAAACATAGCTTCAATATCAAAAGCTTCATTTCGGATGTTTCCTAATTTCATTCTGCTTAAAGCTTCATTAAGCATTTCAATATCGAAATCAACTCGATGACCAATTAAAATAGAATTACCTAAGTAGTTTAATAAGGTTTCAATAGCATTGTTTTCAAAGACTTTTTCAATTTTACTTACCGAAATAAATTCGTTATCAATATCTAATTCAGTATGTCTTTTATGAATCACAAAAATTTCAAAAGAATCTTTAATAATTATTCGGTTGTCAATAACTGAAGTAGCAGCAATGGACATAATCACATCTTTTTCAGTATCTAAACCTGATGTTTCCATACTAATAACCACGTATTTTGTAGCCGGATACTTAAAAGAATCGGTATATTTTTTCCAAAATTCAGGATACTCTTTATTAAATAATTTTGATAGCATATGGCTTTATGAAAATCGGGTTAATTTGTATTTGTCTTTAATTAAATCGATAATATCATCAATTTCTGTTAATGATTTTTTCAATTCTTCTTTATCAATTTTTGATAGTTTTGCAGTGTCAATAAATGCACCATCATTATCATTTAAAATTCCTTCTTTTGCTCTGAATTCTTGCAATTTGATGTAGTTTTCAGCAAAATCTAGGTATTTTTCAGCATTTTTAGGGTCAGTTATCGCCATTTGCTTAAATCGTAAAAAGGTATTGTTTACACCTTTTAAGTTATGACTTAGAGCAAAAATTCTAGCAGCATCAATGTAAAATTGCAACCCTTTTTGTTTTAAATTGAATTTATCTTTATGAATTCCTGTTTCTTCCAAAGCAAATTTTTTGAAAAAGGTGAGTGGAGCTGGAGATTTCAATAATTGATTTCCAATATAATCGAAAAATATTTTATTATTCGCTAAATTTTGATGAATAGCAATTTCTAAAGAATCTTTAATTTTTGTTTCACCATAAATGTATTCAAAATCGAAGAAAATCCCACTAAAATCTGACATGTTTTCACCTGGAGATTTGATACAATTACTATAAATTGCTGTAAAATCAGATAAAGATTTACACCATTTGATATTACTTGCCAAATGTTCAAAAGGGCAAGGTTTGTAGCCTAATATTTCCATATTTGAAATCACCATTTTTGCCAATTGTACGAAGTAAAACTTTACATCGCGGTGTTTTTCAGCGGCAACATCTTCATAAACAATCATATTATCTTGATCGCTCAAAACCAATTGTTCTTTACGTGCTTGACTTCCCAAAGCCAACCAAACAAAGCGGGCAGGAGGCGAGCCTAATTTCTCTAAACACAATTTTATACATTGCTGAATTATTGAATGTAAAATTCCGCCAGCTGTGTTATTGATATGAAAAATTGGAATGTTTTTGGTAAATGAATTCTGAATGACAAATAAATATTTCGAATGAACATATTTTAATTCTTCAAAATTCTTAGCATTTCTAATTTCATCAATTAAAACTCCAGGATTATTAGATTGCGATTTGATAATGTCACGTTCCGAAATCATTCCTTTTACTCGAGTATTTTCGGTACCATCTTCTGTAACACACAAATAATCGGTTTCGTTTTTTAGTAATAATAATTGCGCTTCAGCAACTGAAATAGATTCTTCCACTATAGTTACATTCTGTTGCATAATAGTAGTGCAATCGGCATCTAAATTGATTATTCCGAAAGCAATTTTCTTTCTAAAATCGGCATCAGTGACTAAACCATTAATTCTAGCGTTATTAGTAACAATAGCATAAGATTTATTGGTTTCTACCATTTTCTTCGCCACAGTTGAAATACTAGTGTGAATAGGAACTAAGAGCGGATTTTTATCGTAATCTAATTCTTGAAAATAAGAAAAATCGGTTAATTCAGAATCAGAACCAGCTTCAGAAATAGCTTTTAAATTTTGATAGTTTTCACCAGTAGATTTAGTTTGTTCTGAAAAACTTTCTAAAAAGTAATCCATCACAATAGCATATTTCGCCAATAAAGGTTTAAACAAAACAATCGGAATCGCATAAACTACCGCATCTTCATTAGCAATAGAATTTAAAGAATAATTATTTTTTGCAAAAAACGGACGTAATCCAAAAATAGAACCTACATAACATTTTGAGACTAAAGTTTCTTGAGCATCAACAATTTTAGTTAAATGAATAATTCCTGAATTTACGATATAGAAATTTTTATGTAGTTCATCGTTTATTTTGAATAATCGTTTTGATTTTTCTAAATAAATAACTTCACTTTGTGAAGCAATATCCAATAAGTCACTGTATTGCACAGTTTTGAATGGATCGTATTGCTGTAAAAAGTCTACAATATTTTCTGCAAAAGTATTCTTCATAGTTGGAGTAGTAAATACACATCAAATTTAAACAAATATATCAATAGTGAAAGACTTAATTTAAAATATTCTATTTTACATAATGTATATTATAATTCAAATATATTAATTTAAAATTATCATAAAATGTGCGTTAATTGCTAAACATTATTTAGTTTTGTATAAAATATAAATTTACACTTAAAATGTTAAACTGGTTTAAAAGAATCGCACTACTTGAAGGAATATCGTATTTAATTTTAATTTTTAATATGTTGGTTTTAAAACCAAACTATTTTGAGACCTATAAAATGATTTTAAAACCTTTTGGAATGGCTCACGGAATTTTATTTATCTTATACATAATTTTAGCATTTTTACTTAAAGAAGAAAAAAACTGGAATCTTAAAAATTTCGCAATAATATTATTGGCTTCATTAATTCCGTTTGGAACCTTTTGGGTTGATAAAAAATACCTTAGCTAATATTTCGATATTTCAAAAAAAATAAAAATTATTTGAGAATATGAAAGTTTTCGACTTAGCAGAACCTTTATTAAAAAAACTTGATTTTGGTGCAGATTTTACTTTGTATGTAAATTTGTTCATCAATATGTTGGTATTAATGTTATTGGCTTACGCTATTGATTATTTGGCTAAAAAAGTATTAATAATTGGATTAGCTGTCGTAGCAACTTATACAAAATCAACTTTTGACGATTTTTTAGTCGCTAATAAAACAGCGAAATATATAGCCCATTTAGTGCCATTATATTACATCAGTAAAAAAATCCCAATTGTTTTAGATGATTTTGTGTATTGGGAAAACTTGTTCGGAAAAAGTGTCAAAATTTTTATAATTGTTTTATCACTTTTTATTGTTCGAAGTGTATTTAATTCGCTTAAAGATTATTTAAAAACCTTACCGAAATACAACGATAAACCTATTGATAGTTACATTCAAGTAATTATGATTGTGTTGTGGATTTATGCTTTAGTTTCTATTGTTTTATTACTTTTTGATACAAAAAAGAACGTTTTATTAACGGCCTTTGGTTCTATTTCGGCCTTAATCATTTTAGTTTTTAGAGATACGATTTTAGGATTTGTAGCTAGTATTCAGGTAACTGTGAACGATATGGTTCGAATTGGTGATTGGATTACAGTAGATAAATTTGGTGCTGATGGTGAAGTGGAAGAAATTAATTTAGCAACTGTTAAAGTTAGAAATTTTGACAATACTACTTCTACTATTCCAACCTACAGTTTAATTTCCGATAGTTTTAGAAACTGGCGTGGAATGATAAATTCTGACGGAAGACGAATTAAAAGGCACATTTTAATAAAAGGTGCAACGGTAAGATTTATTTCAAATGAGGAATTAGAATCGTTTAAAAGAATTCAATTTGTAGCCAGCTATATTGAAAAACGTAAAGCTGATATTGATAAATTTAATATTGCGAATAACATTGATAAATCATTAAATGTAAATGGTAGAAACATTACTAATTTAGGGCTTTTTAGAAAATACATTCAAAAATATATTGAAACGCATCCTGGTATAAATAAAGATATGCAATTGATGGTGAGACATTTGCAACCAACAGAAAAAGGAATTCCATTAGAAATTTATTGTTTTAGTAAAGATAAAAAATGGGAAAACTACGAATATATTATGGCCGATATTTTTGATCATGTTATTGCTTCTATTCCTTATTTCGATTTAGAATTATTTGAAGTACAACATGTTAAATCAGATAAATTAAACTTATTAGATATTGTTGATTCAGAATAATTAACTCAATTTTATAAAGTTGAGTATTTCTAAATGGTCGAAAGCTAATTCTGGTAAATCGTTTATAGAAAACCATTTTGTTTCTTTCGCATCATCTTTAGCTTTTACAATTTGATTGTCAATTAAATCGGTTTGATATGCAATAGAAATCATATGTCCACGAGGATCACGATTTGGAGTTCCGAAAGCGCCAATTTGAGTCATTTTATCCGTTTTTATATTCGTTTCTTCAAAGAGCTCTCTCCTAGCCGCTTGTTCTAAATCCTCATTCTCATCTACAAATCCGCCAGGCAAGGCCCAACAATCTTTAAAAGGTTCATTTAATCGCTTAATTAATAAAATTTCATCCGTATTTTTGTTGATAACTATTACATCAACTGTTACAAAAATTTTGGATACATATTTAGACATGATAATTTTTTTTGTAAATTTAAAATAAAAAATGATAGAACGTAGCCAATTTCTTTTGCCACTTAAAACTGTAAAGTTTGGAGATGAAAATGTAGAATCATTAAGTGAGGAATATTTTCAAAATAATACCTTACGTCCAATTCTTAAATTGCAAAACGATTTATTAATTGAAGTCTTTAAGAATTATGCTGTAAAGCAAAAAAACACTTTTTTTGAGCTTTCTCCAGATAAAAAGGAAAAATATATTGAAAATGTAATTCAGAAAGATATTAAGTTCAGAAATTCATTAAAAGGAATGATTATTGCTTTGTTTAGTGTGGAGGAATATTTAGATTATATCAAGAACTCTTCGAATTTAAATAAAAGAATGATGACTATGTTGATCGAAAGATTGAAAAGTCAAGTTCAAATACTAACACTTGATTAAATGGAAATTGATAATTTACCAAAAGATAAAAAAATAGTTCTTTTTGATGGTGTTTGTAATTATTGTAATGATAAAATTAATTTTATTATAAAGAATGACAAGCAAGACGTTTTCAGATTTGTGGCTTTACAAAGTGAAACCGGTCAGAAAATAATAAACTATTTAGGAATCAATCCTTCTATTGATAGTATTATTCTATATGAACCGGGTTATGCTTATTTTATTAAGTCGGAAGCGGTTTTTAGAATTATTAAGCACTTGTCATCAGCTGTGAAACTATTACTACTTTTTAATTTTATTCCTACAAGTATTAAAAATATCTTTTACGATATAATAGCCAAAAACAGATACAATTGGTATGGCAAAAAAGAAAGTTGTATGATGCCAACTGAAGAAGTAAAAAGAAAATTTATTGCATAAAAAAAATCCTGAATTGCTTCAGGATTTTTTTTTATTTCAAATTGAAATTTATTCAACAATTAACTTCTCAACTTTCTTAGCAGTTGCAGATTCAATTGTTACCATATAAATTCCTTTGGCTAAATTTCTTAAAGAAATTTGAGATAAATTATTATTAACTTCTTTAACAACTCTTCCATTTAAATCTGTAATAGAAACTTTTGTTAATTCTTCGTTTTCAGATTGAATGTTTAAAACATCTTTAGCTGGATTTGGATAGATTTTAACTCCTGATAAAGAGAACGAGTTAGCACTCAAAATACAGCTTCCTGTATAATTAGCTTCTATGCCCATTTGTCCTAAATTTGTAGCTACAACTGTTAAAGTTCCTCCAGTAATAGCTGATGTGTTGTACACCGTACTTAAGTTTGCATTATTATAACTTCCAATTGGAAAATAACCTGTTGTAGCATTCGCAGTTTGACCTAAACCAATATGAACCAATTGATTAGCCGCTAATGCAATTGGAGTTGGAAAAGTAAAAGTTTTTATAGTGTTTAAATCTCCATTTGCAATAGTTAAATTTGGACTTTGTGCCAAAATTGTGCCTGTGTTATCTAATAATACTCCAAAAACATTATTTCCAACATTTGTTGTGCCTGATGAAATGGCTATATTTACAGAAGAAACTGTAGAAGCTACTGAATTTTGAATTGGAGTAGATATAATTCCTCCGCCTGTATTAAAACCAATTGAGTTCGTATAGGTACTATTACTTTGGGCAGCTCCGAGTGTGTAACAAGTTGTCGCTGTATTAAAATTAAATGTATTATTTGTATTGACTTGGTCAGTAGGAACACTAATTTGAATCACATTTGCTCCCAATCCTGATGGCGTCCAGTTAGCAAAATTAACAGTTGTGGCGGCACCTGGAGCCAATGTAGCTATATTTTGTGAATCATTAAAAGTATTAGATCCTGTTATTCCTGCTGATACAATAATGTTATTTAGTGTTGTATTACTTTTATTTCTAACAACTGCAGAAATTGGAACAGACAAACCTAATGTTGTGGCAACATTACCTAATGAACTAATACCTTCAACTGCCATATCATTTGAGTTTGGGTTAGGAAATCCTAATCGTACAATAGGTCTAAAACTAGTTGCTGCTAATGTTGTTGGAGCAACAGTTGCACTTGCTGCGGAAACACAACCATTCACAAGACCAGTATTATTAGCACTATAAGTAGCCGCTGTTGTGGCCGCAGTGCCTGTTCTAACAAAATCATAGGCAACATATACGGAACCTCCTGTATAAACAAAAGGTGTAGTTAATGTTAAATCAATATTTGTTGCTGTAGCAGGTACTGTATACGAACCAGTGTATACTTGAGTCATCCCAGAAATTATTGTAGCCCAATTTAACCCTCTAGTAAAAGTTGCATCAGCCGAGTTAATCATATATACATTTATAG
Source organism: Flavobacterium sp. (assembly GCA_032118875.1). Classification (GTDB taxonomy): domain Bacteria; phylum Bacteroidota; class Bacteroidia; order Flavobacteriales; family Flavobacteriaceae; genus Flavobacterium. Next base: position 3,268 of record JAULXA010000129.1, on the reverse strand, counting down.
TACCCGCAACTCCAATATTTGAACCTATTGTTGTTACAAAGCCAAATGAATTTAAAGTTGTACCTAAAGGAATTTCAGTCAATTCAGAAGCTAAAATAAGTGATGAGCCTCGCATAAATGAATGTCCACTTGAACCGTTAGGTACTCTAGCTTGTGTTGTTGCATTACCTACAGAAGTGTTGATAATTAAGTTTACCTGTCCAAATGTAAAAGTGGATATCAGTAAAAATGTAAATAAGAATTTACTAAAGTAATTTTTAATCATAATATTGGGTTTTAGTTAAAGATTCACCCAAATATATGAAAATTACTTTAACTTTCTTCTGTTTCTTTCAGATATTATTAAAGTTAATTCTCTGCCTGTTTGCCCAGCAACTGAAGTGTTTTCTTGTGCTCGTCTTATTAAGTAAGGCATCACATCTCTAACGGGACCAAATGGTAAATATTTTGCCACATTATATTCATTTGCAGCTAAATTATAACTAATATTATCACTCATGCCGTACAATTGTCCAAACCAAATTCGTGAATCATTCTTAGAAATTCCTTTTTGTTGCATTAAGTCCATTAATAAGTAGGAACTTTCTTCATTATGAGTACCTGCAAAAACAGCCATTTCATTAATGTTATCTAGCATATAATTTAAACCGGCATTGAAGTTGTCATCAGTAGCTTGTTTGCTTTCACAAATTGGGTTTTTGTATCCTTTTTCTTCAGCACGTTTTGCTTCTTTTTCCATATAAGCACCACGAACTAATTTCATTCCAATATGAAATCCTTTTTCTTTTGCTCTAGAATGTAAATCTTTTAAATACGGAACTCTATCCCAACGATATAATTGCAAAGTATTAAAAATCAACGCTTTTTTAGTGTTGAATTTCTCCATCATTTTTTCAACTAAATCATCAGCTGCATCTTGCATCCAAGTTTCTTCACCGTCAATTAATATTTGAACGTCATTATCATATGCATATTGACAAATTTTTTCAAATCGTGCCACTACTCTATTCCATTCATTTTGTTCGCTTGAAGATAAAGGTAATTTAGCTCCAACTTTTTCATATAAATCAATTTTTCCTAATCCAGTTGGTTTAAAAACTGCAAAAGGAATTGCTTTATTTTCTTTAGCAAAATCGATGGTTTTTAAAGTCATTTTTAAACACGCATCAAATTGCTCTTCTTCTTCTTTTCCTTCAACAGAATAATCTAAAACAGATGAAACCCCTTTAGTATACATGCTTGCAACAACTTTTAAACAATCTTGTTCGCTTACACCACCACAAAAATGGTCAAAAACGGTTTTTCTAATTAAACCTTCAACAGGTAAATGAAATTTTAAAGCAAAGTTTGTTAGTGAAGTTCCTATTTTTACTAATGTTGGTTTCCCAATCATTTGAAATAAAAAGTGCGCTCTGTTTAGTTCAGCGTTTGATTTTAGCGAAAATGCGTTTTCTGTATTGTTAAATATCTTCTCCATTTTAGTGTATGAAAATTAAGGAATGCAAATATACTTATTGAAGTACTGATTTCTCCTTTTTTTTAATTTATTTTGCAAAGAATTTTATAAAAAAAATCAATGAATCCAATCCAAGCCAATAATTATTCTATTTATTTTAATGATGATAGTTTTGTATATCTAGAAAATTTGCTAAAAATTGAAACTTATTCTAAGATTTTCGTATTAGTTGATGAGAATACGAATGAAAATTGCTTGCCTTATTTTTTATCAAATTTGCCAACCGAAATTGATATAGAAATTATTGAAATTGAAGTCGGAGAAGAAAACAAAAACATTTATACTTGTCTAGATTTATGGCATACTTTAATCGAATTAGGTGCCGATAGAAAAAGTATTATTCTTAATTTAGGTGGCGGTGTTATTACTGATATAGGTGGTTTTGTTGCTTGTACATTTAAAAGAGGAATCGATTTTATAAATATTCCAACTACACTTTTAGCCATGGTTGATGCGTCAATTGGTGGTAAAAATGGTGTCGATTTAGGAAATTTAAAAAATCAAATTGGTATCATTAAAGAACCAAAATCGGTTATAGTAATTACCAAGTTTTTAGAAACATTACCTTCCAATGAAATGCGTTCTGGTTTAGCTGAAATGTTAAAACATGGATTAATTTACGATAAAAATTATTGGGACAAATTAAAAAATTTAAATGATTTAAATACAGATGATTTAGATACTTTAATTAAAGAATCAATTGAAATAAAAAACAAGATAGTTTCTGAAGATTTAACAGAAAACGGCATCAGGAAATCATTGAATTTCGGACATACTTTAGGTCACGCTATTGAAAGTTATTTCTTAGAATCTGAAGAGAAAACAGCCTTACTTCACGGTGAAGCAATTGCTGTCGGAATGATTTTAGAAAGCTTTTTATCCTTAAAACTGAATCTGATTTCAAACGAAGAATACGCCGAAATTAAATACATTATTACAGATGTTTTTGAAAAGGTTGATTTTAATGAAGTTGACATTCAAAAAATTATAGATTTATTAATTTTCGATAAGAAAAATGAGTTTGGGAAAGTGCAATTTGCTTTACTAAATAAAATTGGCGAAATTAAAATCAATCAAACTGTAGATAACTCATTGATTTTATTAGCATTTGAAGATTATTTACAGAATTAATATTTTTTTAAATTACATCTATTTTTAGCAATATTATTTTTACTTTTGCTAATTGTTTTTGTACTGATTTTTCAATTAAACTTTTATTTATTCAATGAATACAAAATATTCCGACCTTATAAATCAAACTTTCTATTTCCCACAGGAAGAATTTACTTTAAATAAAGATAATTTACAGTTCCATGGTATCGATTTAATGAAATTAGTCGAACAATACGGTACCCCATTAAAGTTTACGTATTTGCCTAAAATTTCTGAAAATATTAATAAAGCCAAAATGTGGTTCAGAAATTCAATGGAAAAACACGGTTATGAGGCCAAATATTTTTATTGTTATTGCACAAAAAGTTCTCATTTTGAATTCATTTTAAATGAAGCTTTAAAAAACAACATTCACATAGAAACTTCTTCTGCTTTCGACATTAACATTGTTGAAAACTTAATGGAACAAGGTAAAATCAATAAAAATTCATTTATTGTTTGTAATGGTTTCAAACGCGATCAATATGTAACAAACATTGCTCGTTTAATTAATAACGGACATAAAAATACGATTCCAGTAATTGATAATTTTGAAGAATTAGATTTACTTCAAGAACAAATTGATGGTAAATTTAAAAT
>JAULXA010000128.1:0-4500 GCA_032118875.1 Flavobacterium sp. | reverse complement strand
CAAAGTTGAGTTCTCCCATTAAGTGTCGCCAAATTATTGTTACCTAATTGATTTCCCCAAACAATTGAAATTAAGGGAAACGTGATAAAAATAGTGGGAACTATCATTGAGACTGTTTTCCAATTTTTTTGAATTATTTTTTTATCTTGTCCATAAATCAAATTAATAAAAAGGAATAATATGAATGCTATTTTTCTCATTTTAGGGCTTGCACATAACTCTAATATATACGCAGCCAAAGTTTTGTATATCTTGTGAGTGTTTTGTTGTTTAGTGTTTTAAGTAAAATATATTAATAAAACGCAATGCGTAAAATACAATATGTTTTTACTTGAAATGTATATAACAAATGTAGTATTTATTTTATAAAAAGTCTAATGGACTAACTATTTTTCTCAAACTGTTATCTGTAACTTGAGTATAAACTAACGTCGTTTTTATATTGCTATGTCCTAATAAATCTTGAATAAAACGAATGTCAGTGCCGTTTTCTAATAAATGTGTAGCAAAACTATGTCGTAAACTATGAACACCTACTTTTTTTAGGATATTTGCTTTTTTAGCAGCTTCATTAAAAATTTGTTGTACGCTTCTTACAGAATAAGCACCGCCATATTGACCTTCAAATAAATATTCTTTTGGTTTATAGGTTTTGTAATATTCTCTAAGTTGAGGTAAAATGCTTTCGGGTAAATTTACATAACGATCCTTTTTTCCTTTTCCACGAGCAATAAAAACGCGCATGGACTTGCTATCTATGTGTTCTATTTTTATATTTATGATTTCCGAAACTCGTAAACCCATTCCGTAAATTAGCTTTAAAATGGTATTGTGTTTTAAATTCTCGGTTCTCTCTAACAGGCATTTCACTTCTGTAAGATGCAATGCTTTTGGTAGTATCATTTGTTTTTTAGGTCGCGGTAAGTCTAAAAGTAATTGCGGCTGATGTAAAACTTTTTCGTAATAAAATTTTATTCCATTTATGCGACTATGTAATGTGTTTTCTGCTAATTTTAAAGTGTTTATGCAGTAAAGTAAAAAATTTTGTACGTCAGAAATGGTGCCGTTTTTTGCTGGTTTTTCTTGTAAGAAATATAAATATTGTGCAAAATCTTGAATGTAGGTGCGAATGGTGTTTGAGCTATATCCAAATAATTGAAGTTGATTAACGAGTTGTTGAATTTCGATTTGGTTTGCAGCAGAAATTTTACTTAATACAAGTTTCCCAATTACTGGAGTTTCCGGAATGTGGAATCGTTTTCTGTATTCAGAATTATCTGGTAAATACCACATTTTGTGTGTGCTGCTCCAGTTTCTACCTACACAATTTTTAATTTCTGTTAAAAACAGAATATCATCCGTAATTTTAAAGAAAATGACATTTTTATCTCGATGTTTACCTAATAGGATTTCGTATGGCATAGATGTTTTTTTTTGGCGGTTACATCACAAATTTAATTTAAAATTTTTAAGTTTCATAAAAAAATAGGTTTAAAAAGTTACACGTGTTAAATAGCCCCGATAGTAGCAAAGTACCATGTACTGCGGATAGCGGGTGTGATGTTGTTTGTAAGGAGAACCGTCTGCTTCTATAAAAAAAGCGACTAATTTCTTAATCGCTTATTGTAATTTATAGTTTTGTAATAGTTTAAGAAGTTTATTCTTTCTCTTTGGAAGTGTGACCAAAACCAAATCGAACGGCCTCTTTAAGTACATCAAGATTAATGTCTTTTAGGGTTTTGAATTTGATACAATAACCTGTTACACTTGCTTTACCAATTTTTTCTCCAAAGGTATTACTTAAGAATTTCTTGTCTTCAATACCAATAATATATACGGAAATTCCTGTTTTGGTTGCACTAATTCCAACTTGATAAAATTCCTTGGTTTTTCCATCGGTATATTTTAGGGTTTGAAGTCCATAACCAATATCGGGATTAGTAACCATTTTGCCATTAGCGTCTTTTCCATCTAAAAACCATAATTTACAAGCTGGCATAATCTCCTGAATGACGTTGTGTAACTCTTGAATTTCACTGCGTTTTGGCTCAGGATAACTGGCAATATGTTTCAGAATTTGATCTTCTAGCTTCATACGAATAGTTACTTAATTTTGAATTGTTATGATAAAGTTGCCAATAAGTTTTCTAAATTATCAATTGACATGGTAAATCCTTCTTTGAAACCCATTTCAATCATTCTTTCTAAACGTTCCAATGATTCATTATAAATACTAATAGCTACTTTTGTAATTCCGTTTTGCTCACTGAAATTGTATTCCCATTCAGAACCAGGCAATTCAGGGTTTTCATCTATATCTGCAAAAGCATTCAACATTTTGAAGTTTGTTTTCGGATGAATGGAAGTGTATTCCTGAATAGACCAACGTTCTAATCCTTCCGGACTTACCATAGCATAAAATCTTTTGCCACCCACTTCAAAATTCATGTATTTTGTTTTGGATGTCCATGGTTTTGGCGCCACCCATTGGTCTAATAATTCTGGTTTTGTAAAGGCATCCCAAACCAAGGAAATTTCCGCATTAAATTCTCTAGTTATGTGTACCGTTTTTGCGGATTTGTCAACGGTAAAGTCAAATAATAAATTACTTTTCATCTTTTTGTTGTTTAAATGTTTCTAATAATTGGTCTAATTGATTGAATTGTGTCTCCCAAATTTTTCTGTATTGTTCCAGCCATTTGTCAATCTCTTTCATTTTATCAATTTCCAAAGAATAGTAAATTTCTCTGCCTTGATGCACCTGTTTTACAAGCTCACATTCGGTTAAAATTCGCAAATGTTTGGAAATGGCTTGTCGCGTAGTGTTGAAGTTTTCTGCAATGGTATTTGGTGTCATCGCTTGTACTGCTATTAAAGCAATAATGCTTCGTCTGGTTGGATCTGCAATGGCTTGAAAAACATCTCTTCTCATTTGTTTAAGTTTTAAATACGAAACTAATCGGTTGCAAATATACGTGCAACTTTTCGGTTTCGCAAATTTTAGTGTTGTTTTTTGAGATTCCTAAAAATTTCCACAAAAAAAAGCGACTAATTTCTTAGTCGCTTTTTCGTATTTCTTAGTTTGAAAATTACTTAGAAAGTGTTTTCATTTCTTTTTCTAACATATCGTAAAACTGGTCAATTTTCGGCATAATGATAATGCGTGTTCTACGGTTTTTTGCTCTGTTTTCTGCTGTGTCATTTCCTACTAATGGAATAAATGAACTTCTTCCGGCTGGAATTAATTGTCTTGGGTTTACACCTAAATCGTTTTGTAATACACGTACAATGGAAGTGGCGCGTTTTACAGATAAATCCCAGTTGTCTAATAATACTGAGTTTTTAATAGGCACATTATCCGTATGACCTTCTACCATACATTCGAAATCTGGTTTACTGTTTACTACTTTTGCCACTTTCGCTAAAACATTTTTCGCTTTTAAATTCACATCATAACTTCCTGATTTGAATAATAAATTATCAGCAATAGAAATCATAACTACACCTTTTTCAACATTAATGTTAATGTCTGGATCGTCAATTCCTACTTCACGTTTTAAACTCGTAACTAAAGCTAAAGTAACGCTATCTTTTTTTGTTAACGCGTCTTGCAAACGGGTGATTTTTAAATCTTTTTCGCGTAAACTTTCTAATGATTTTTCAAGGTTTTGAGCACCTTTTGTAGTTAAAACAGTCATTTCTTTAGAACTGTTTATTAAATCAGAATTGTTTTTCTTTAAATAATCTAGTTGACTCATTAAACTACTTTTTTCAGCATTTAATAGGTCTTTTTCAGACAAACAGCTGTTTAATTTTACAGTTGCTGAATTTAACAAATCTTGGGTTTCTTTCTGTTGTGCTTCTAAAGCTGTGAATTTCTTTTTAGAAACACACGACGTAAGCACAAACGGAAGAACTGCGGCTAAAACTAGTACTTTTCTCATTTTAATAGGATTTTTTACAAAGTTATACAGAAAAAATCATACCAAAGTGTTACGAAAAGTGAAATTTTAGTTAAAAAAGTTTTTAGTCAGAAGTTAGAAGCTGGAAGTCAGCAGGTTTTAGTTTTCGAATTTCAGCAAAGCTGAAAACTTAAATGAACTATAAAAATTTTACTTTTTTGAGTTGATGCAAAACTTATATGACTTATATGTTTAAATAGTAAGCAAATTGATTTAAGTAATACATTAATCCGTGAAAATCCGTGCCATTCGTGGCTAAAAAAAAACTATGTGTTTAAAATAAAATCTGCGAATCTGCGGTGAAGATTACAAACAATCAAAAGCTTTTTTTCTGAATCTAAACATATGATTTCTATTTTAAGCGAAGCGACTATTTTTTATATAAAAAACCTATGTGCCTTTGTGTTTAAATAGAAAGCAAATTGATTTAAGTAATACATTAATCCGTGAAAATCCGTGAAAATCCGTGTCATTCGTGGCAAAAAAAAACTATGTGTTTAAAATAAAATCTGCGAATTTGTGGTGAATATTACAAACT
>JAULXA010000127.1:0-3512 GCA_032118875.1 Flavobacterium sp. | reverse complement strand
ATTAACTGAATTAATGAAGTTGTTATTTACGTGAAGTGTCTCTAAAAGTGTCATATTATTTACATCTAAATTAGTAAGATTATGACCTTGGCAATAAAGAAACGTTAAATTTGCGAAATTAATTATTCCTTGAAGTGAATAAATCTTTTGTGTTTGTAGTAGCGGAAGAGCAATGGTATAAAAATTAAGTTCTTTAACTTGTAAAGCTTCTAAAACACTAATTTCACTATCATTATTAGTGTCAATTTTAAAATAATTACCAGCTAAATTCATGGCAACATTATTTGATCCACTAGAAGTTAATAATAATGCTTTAAAATTCGCATCAGGAAAATTAATAATTTGTGCATTTGAAAAGAAACTTATAAAAAGTAAGCAGAAAAGGTAATTTTGTTTCATTTTGTAAGATTTAAAGTGCAAATATATAGTTTTTTAGATATTGAAACGAGTTCAGTATTACAAAATTCTGTTGAGTTTTATAAAAAAAAAATCCCGATTGCTCGGGATTTTTAAAGTTTATCTTGTGATAGTTTGTGTTCTGTCTGGTCCAACAGAAACAACTTTTATTGGCACTTCTAATTCTTTTTCAATGAATTCGATGTATGTTTTTAATTCTGAAGGTAATTCTTCGTAGGTTGTCATACCAGTTAAATCTGCTTGCCAACCTTTCATTTCTGTATAAATTGGTTGTACGTTTTCTGGTTCAATATTGTATGGGAAATGTTTCAATGTTTCACCTTTATAGTTGTAAGCGGTACAAATATTTAACGTTTCGAATCCAGATAAAACATCACCTTTCATCATGTATAATTCGGTAACTCCGTTTACTTCAACAGCATATTTTAAAGCTACTAAATCTAACCAGCCACAACGACGAGCACGACCCGTAACAGAACCGAATTCATTTCCAATTTTTGCCATATTAGCTCCAACTTCATCAAATAATTCTGTTGGGAAAGGTCCACTTCCTACACGAGTTGTGTACGCTTTGAAAATTCCGAAAACTTCTTTTACTCTGTTTGGTGCAATACCTAAACCCGTACAAGCTCCAGCAGCAGTAGTGTTAGAAGAAGTTACAAATGGATACGTTCCAAAATCTACATCTAATAACGAACCTTGAGCGCCTTCTGCTAAAATCGTTTTTCCAGCTTTTAAGGCTTTGTTTAAATAGTCTTCTGAATCAATGAAAGTTAATGTTTTTAATTCTTCAACAGCTGTGAAAAATTCTTCTTCCATTTCTGCTAAATTGTATTGCAAATCTACATCGTAAAAAGCAATCATAGCTTCATGTTTGTCTGCTAAAGCGCGGTATCTTTCTTTGAAATCAGCCATTTCTAAATCGCCAATTCTTAAACCATTTCTACCGGTTTTGTCCATATAAGTTGGACCAATTCCTTTTAAAGTAGAACCAATTTTTGCTTTTCCTTTAGAGGCTTCAGATGCTGCGTCTAATAAACGGTGCGTTGGTAAAATTAAATGCGCTTTTCTTGAAAGTAATAATTTTGATTTGATGTTTAAATTGAATTTTTCTAATCCTTCAATTTCTTTTTGAAACACTACAGGATCCATTACTACACCATTTCCGATGATGTTTACATTGTTTTTATGAAAAATTCCAGAAGGAATGGTTCTTAAAACATGCTTAATTCCGTCAAATTCAAGTGTGTGTCCAGCATTTGGTCCACCTTGAAAACGTGCAATAATGTCGTATTTTGAAGTTAATACATCGACGATTTTTCCTTTTCCTTCGTCACCCCATTGTAATCCGAGTAGTAAGTCTACATTCATTGTGTTGTTGTTTGTTGTTGTCCTAAATTTGTTAAATTCAGGGTTAATTTAGTTGCTATTTATTTTTTTGTTCCGTAAAAATATAAGGAATGTGTTTCAATGTTAATTCCGAACATCTCTTCCATAGTTTGTTTGATTTGCTGAATACGTGGATCGCAAAATTCAATCACTTCTCCTGTATCCGTTAAAATAATATGGTCGTGTTGTTTGTCGAAATAAGATTTCTCGTAATGTGCTTGGTTTTGACCAAATTGATGACGTCTAACTAATTTACAATCTAATAGTAATTCAATTGTGTTGTATAAAGTGGCACGAGAAACACGATAATTCTTGTTTTTCATTTTGATATACAAAGATTCGATATCAAAATGTTCTTGATTTTCGTATATTTCTTGAAGTATAGCGTAGCGCTCAGGTGTCTTGCGATGCCCTTTTTCTTCAAGGTATTTTGTAAAAACGTTTTTAACCGTTTCTTGATTTTGGTTGTTATCCATTTGCTGTTTAAATGAAAAGAAATGCAAATATAGTAAAAAGTGATTAGTGATTAGTGATAAGTGAAAAGTAAAAAATATTTTTTTATTTAATTACGATTTTATTGCTATTTACTTATAACTTATTTTACTTTTTACTCTTTTCTAATTATTATAAACCCTAGTTACTTTATCAATACCATCTACAGTTTTTATGTTTTCGATTAATTTTTTAAGAATCATATTGTTTTGAACTACAACTGTAATTTGCCCGTTAAAAATTCCTGCATCGGTATTTAAGCTGATGCTTTGAATGTTTACATGCATTTGATTCGAAATTACTTTTGTTAATTCATTCGTTAGTCCCATAACATCCATTCCGGTAATTCTTAAGATAGCATTAAATTCTTCTTGAGTAGAATCGATCCATTTGGCTTGTACAATTCGGTAAGCAAAATTAGATTGTAAACTAATCGCATTCGGACAATCGGTTTTGTGAACTTTTATCCCTTCATTTATAGTGACAAATCCGAAAACACTATCACCAGGAATTGGATTACAACAGGGAGAAAGTTTATATTCTAATTTGCTTTGTTCCGTTCCGAAAACTAATAAATCTAATTTTTTATTAGTATCGTTTTTATGAACTTTTTCATCGGTTACACTCGGACTTCTTTTAATAGTTTTCTTGAAGAAGTTGACTAAAGTGTTGCTTTTTTGTGAAGCATAATCACGTAATTGCTGGTTTTCAATAGCGCCAATTCCAACTCGGTAAAACAAATCTAAACTTGTTTGAAGCTTAAAATAGTTAACCAATTCATTAACAGTGTTTTCGTTTAAAGTAACTTTCAAATGGCGTAATTTTCGTGTAAGAATTTCTTTTCCGTCTTCGCCAATTTTTTTGATATTATCGTTTAATACATTTTTAATTTTGTTTTTTGCTCTGGCTGTCGTAACATAATCTAACCAATGAATGGTTGGTTTTTGATTTTGAGATGTAATAATTTCAACCTGATCACCACTATTTAAAATATAATTTAGTGGGACTAATTTTCCGTTGACTTTCGTACCACGAGTTTTTACACCAATTTCAGAGTGAATACTAAATGCGAAATCTAATGAAGTAGCTCCTTTTGGCAACGATTTAATTTCACCTTTTGGAGTGAAAATGTATATTTCTTTTGCGTATAAATTCAGTTTGAAATCTTCTACAAAATCTACGGCATTATTATTCGAATTTTCAAGCGCTTCTTT
>JAULXA010000126.1:0-1727 GCA_032118875.1 Flavobacterium sp. | reverse complement strand
CCAAATTTCGCTTTCAATAATCATTGGCAAAACTACGCCAATTATAAATGCTGACATAACTAAAGCCCAATCTCTTTTTGAAAAACGGAAAAAAGTTTGCACCACATACGAAATGATTAAAACTATAAGTACTACAATTATCTGTGCGGCTTCAATTCCTAATGCGAATTCTAACAAGGGCAGCAATTTATCAGAAGCATTTCCTGGTAAAATTGTTTTAAAGTAATTAGAGAAACCAAGTCCGTGAATGATTCCGAAGAATAAAGTTACGATTGCAACGAAGGTGATACTTTCATTTTTAGACGATTTTCCAGCAGTAAAAAGATGAAAAATAGCCGTTATTAAAATGGTAATTGGAATTAAAAACTCAACCAAACTGGCTTGAATTTGAACCACTCCATAAACGGATAATAGCAAAGCTAAAGTGTGTCCTAGAGTAAAAAGCGACACCAAGACAAATACATTTTTCCAATCTTTAAAAGCATACGGAACCATTAATGCAATTAAAAACAAAACGTGGTCATATGCATTAATATCTAACACATGTTTTAGACCAATATTAAAATACATCCAAAATTCTGACATAATGATAATTATTTGGGGAATTTCAAACTTACGATTTATTTTTTTAAGTTGGTAATTTCTATATCACAAAAGCTTGTGAAATTGTTTCAAAAAAATAGATTTTTTATGTAATTTTGCAATAATTAAAAACAAACAACATGTCAATTTCAGATTTATTCGATAGCGGTTTTAGAAACAGAAACAAAGGTCATTTTTCATCAATTGTAAGAGTAGCTTTGTCTGATGGTATTATTGGTCCAGAAGAAAAACAATTCTTAGACAAATTAGCTATCAAATTAGAAATTTCTCAAGCAGAATATGAGGAAATTTTAGAAAACCCTTTAAAATATCCTGTAAATCCACCATTATTACATACACATCGTTTAGAACGTTTATATGATTTATCAAGAATGGTATACGCAGACGAACACGTTTTAGGTAAAAAAGAACACGAATTACTTAAAAAATTCGCTCTAGCTTTAGGCTTTACAGCAGGAAACGTAGGTTATATCGTAGATAAAGCGTTAAAATTAGTAGATATGAATGTGGATTTAGACACCTTCACTTACGAAATGCAACACATGAACAGATAATCAAAACTGTTTTAAAATACAAAAGCACAAATTCTAATGAGTTTGTGCTTTTTTATTTTATCTATTTCAGAAATTTACTTCGCTTTCTCCATAAACTCTTCCGCTTTTTCTACCATGTTTTTACTACCGCAGAAGAACGGAACACGTTGGTGCAATTCGGTAGGTTGAATTTCCATGATTCTTCCAAAACCATCAGATGCTTTTCCGCCCGCTTGTTCAGCAATAAAAGCCATTGGATTACATTCGTACAACAAACGTAATTTTCCGTTAGGTGCTTTTGAGCTGGTTGGGTATAAGTAAATACCTCCTTTAATCATGTTTCTATGAAAATCAGAAACTAAACTTCCGATATATCTTGACGTATAAGGTCTGTCGCCTTCTTCTAACTGGCAATATTTGATGTAATCTTTCACACCTTGTGGAAAATGAACGTAATTTCCTTCGTTAATCGAGTAAATTTTTCCGTCTTCCGAATATTTCATATTTGGGTGTGACAAATAAAATGTTCCAATAGCTGGATTTAATGTAAATCCGTTAACTCCATGTCCTGTCGTGTAAACTAACATTGTT
>JAULXA010000125.1:3027-3377 GCA_032118875.1 Flavobacterium sp. | reverse complement strand
CCCGAAACCTTCTAAATGTGCTTTTCCGAAGTTGGTAATATAGCCAAAATCAGGTTGACAAATTTCGCAAAGCATTTCAATTTCTTTTTGATGATTGGCACCCATTTCTACAATACCAATTTCCGTAGTTGTATCAAAAGAAAGTAAAGTTAAAGGAACACCAATGTGATTATTTAAATTTCCAATTGTGGCTTTGGTGTTGAATTTTTGAGATAAAACAGCGTTGATTAATTCTTTAGTAGTTGTTTTACCATTGCTTCCAGTTAATCCAATTATGGTATTGTTTAATTGATTTCTATGGTAGCTTGCTAATTGTTGTAATGCAGTTAAAGAATCTTCAACTAAAATAA
>JAULXA010000125.1:0-3017 GCA_032118875.1 Flavobacterium sp. | reverse complement strand
AAAATAAATCGTTCATCAATTTTGTATTCAGCTTCATCAATGATAGCATATTTTGCACCATTTTCTAAAGCACTTAAAGCAAACTTATTTCCGTTAAAGTTATCGCCTTTAAGTGCTACAAATAAGTTATTTGTATTTATTTTTCTGTTGTCAGTTGCAATACCAGTTGTTTGCAAAAAGTAATTGTAAATTGTTGCTATTTCCATAGTGCTAAAATAAAAAAAAGCCCTTTAAAATTAAAGGGCTTTTTTAAAATATTTTGAAGAATTATTATCCTTTTACGTTTCCTCTTGCAGTTTTCTTGTTAGATTTTGGTCCAACTTTAGACATTGCACATCTAAATCCGATGTAGTCAGTTGCCATATCCTGTGGGAAATATCTTCTTGAAGCTGGATCTAACCAATAAGCTCTATCTCTCCAAGAACCACCTTTGTAAACTCTTACGTTGTCATCAACTAAAGTAGTTCTGTTGTCCGCCTTGTCAAATTGTTTAACTTGGTTTCCAGCACTATCTACAGAGATTTTGTGTAATGGAGCTTTGTACATTCTTTTGTTTGGGTCATCTGCTTTTTCTTTTTCTTCTTCAGAAGAACCGAAGTCGAAATATCTAGTAGATTGTCTGTCTCCATCTCTGAAATTTTTGTTATCAGAAGTTGAAAAGTTTTGTCTTAAATATGTTTCGTTATCGTCAACTGGAACTTGTGCGATAGAACCAGGGAAGTTTCTAGCCATAACTTTTCCGTTACTTAAAGTGTCATATTTAATGTTGTCAACAGTAACCATTTCTACAGTTCCGTCTTCACCAATTTTGTTTTTAGTATACACGTTACCTCTAAAGTAGTTGAAGTCATTTCCTTCATCATCAATAATAGGTCTGTAAACGTCTTGTACCCATTCAGCTACATTTCCACCCATATCGTATAAACCGAAATCATTTGGAGGATAAGCTTTTACGTAGTTAGTAATATCAGCACCGTCATCAGACCATCCTGCGATTCCACCGTAATCTCCTTTACCTTGTTTGAAGTTAGCCAATTGGTCACCTCTGTATTGTCTTTTACCTGAACGAGTATATTGACCTTTCCATGGGTATTTCTTTTGACCTTTGTAAATGTTGTATTCTCTGTTTCCAATTAAAGCTAATGCAGCATATTCCCATTCTGCTTCAGTTGGTAATCTGTATTCTGGTAAAATTAAACCAGAACTTCTTTGTGCATAAACGTTTTTAGCTTCTGAAGATCCTTCAGCGGCACCATCTTTACCAGTTCTTCTTCCACTGCTTTTAGATCCCATTGGTTTCTTTAAAACAATTTCTTCATTACCTGCAAAAGTTTTTGATGGTGAATTAATGTAAGATTCTGTATCAAAGTTTGATTCAGCAGTTACATCTGTACTAATTTTGTTTCCTTTTTTAAGGTAACCTTCTTTTTCAAGAATATTTTCGTTAACACGATTCGTTCTCCATTCACAAAATTCAGTTGCCTGAATCCAGTTTACTCCAACTACTGGGTAGTTAGCATAAGCGGGGTGTCTTAAGTAGTTGTTAGTCATCGTTTCGTTATAACCTAAACGATTTCTCCATACTAAAGTATCTGGAATAGTTCCGTTGTATATGTGCTTGTAGTTATCTTCTGTTGGAGGATATACAGATTTTACCCAGAATAAGTATTCTGCGTACATCATGTTTGTAACCTCAGTTTCATCCATAAAGAAAGATTGAACGTGTTGTTTTGTAGGACTGTTATTCCAGTCATGCATAACATCATCTTCAACTTTACCCATTGTAAATGCACCACCTTCAATAGATGTCATTCCTGGGGGAGTTTCTTGCTTTTTGAATTTAGTGTTATATTGGAAACCACCTTTTTTATCGTTGATTTGCCATCCAGTTGCGCTAGAACCACCTTTGGTGCTCCCTTTTTTACTACAGCTGGTAAAACCTATTGTTACAGTCAATGCTAATAACAATTTTAAAGTCATAATTTTAGTAACTTTCATACTTTTGTAGGTAATAATTTAAGTGCCGCAAGATAGTAATAAACCATTAATATGCAACAAAAAAATAAAAAAAAATTAAACATTATATAAACTCGATAAATTACTAACGGATAAACGTGTTAAATATTGTATAAATTTATTTAAAAATTCCATATTAACAATATTTTATTTTATTTTGCGTTACTATGTTAATGAAAAAGAATTTTATAATACTGTTGTTTTCTTCTTTTTTGGGTTTTGCTCAAAATACGAAGGATTTTTCGCTTGTTTGGACTAATAATACTCCATTAGTTATTGGCGAAATAAAATATAATTTACCTCAATTCGAATCCAAAAACTTTGAATTTAATGAGTCAAATAAAACTATCAAATATGTGAATATTTTTACTGTTGATGGCTTGGTTTCTGATGAGAGTGTAACGCTTAATAACATAGTATACGAAACGATTGATGTTTCTGATTTAGGAATTTTAAATCCTTCTAAAATTTCTTCAAGATTAGATTTAAAAACCTTTTCTTCTTTTGCAAGAGATAAAGCTTATTTGTCCTTTAACTTTAATCCTATAATTAAGGAAGGTACTCTCTTTAAAAGAGTAAAATCGTTTACACTTCAGTATGCAATTTCTAGTTCAAATAAAGCTACTAATTCCATTAATGCGATTCAAAATTCAGTGTTAGCAAATGGAAGTTGGCATAAGTTTAATGTTGAAAAATCAGGGGTTTATAAAGTTAGTAAAAGTTTTCTACAAAGTTTAGGAGTAAATGTTGCAGTTGATCCAAGAAATATTAAGATTTATGGAAATGGTGGACGAATGTTGCCATTATTAAATAGTATTCCGTATCCTAATGACTTAGAGGAAAATGCAATTCAGTTTATAGGTGAAGATGATGGTGTTTTTAATGATAGTGATTATATTTTGTTTTATGCAGAAGGAGTAGATACATGGAATGAAGAAAGTTTAACGCACGTGAATCTGTTTACAGATAAATCTTATTATTATTTAACAACAACAGTTGGT
>JAULXA010000124.1:0-5464 GCA_032118875.1 Flavobacterium sp. | reverse complement strand
GAACTAGAAATTTGATATTGAACTTGTACTTAACCGAATGTATTTTTTAACTAAAGAATTATATTTTCCGCCATCAGAAACAGCTTCACCCGAAGGGATTGTTGCAGTTGGTGGTGATTTGTCTCCTGAACGACTTGTATTGGCTTATAAATCGGGAATATTTCCATGGTTTGAAGATGATGAACCAATTTTATGGTGGAGTCCACCTAAGCGAATGGTCTTGTTTTTTGAGGATTTGAAGATTTCGAAAAGCATGCGAAATATTATCAATCAAAAAAAATTTAAAGTTACTTTTAATACTGCTTTTAGAGACGTAATTCTAAACTGTAAAAAGATATCCAGAAAAGACCAACCTGGCACTTGGCAAAATGACGAGTTAGTTGGCGGTTTGTATGGCGTTGATTTAGGTCACGTTTTTTGTGGTGAAAGTATGTTTTCAAAAGTGCCTAATGCTAGTAAATTAGCTTTTATTGCTTTAGCAAAACAATTAGAATTGGCAAACTATCATTTATTAGATTGTCAAGTCTATAACGACCATTTAGATAGTTTAGGTTGTGTTGAAATTGATAGAGAAGATTTTTTGATGGTGTTGAAGGCTTAGTTTTTTTCAAAACTACTAACCAAATAGGTAGATTCATTACAATTTAATACAAGATGTTTTGGAATTCCTTTATTAAAGGATACTTCTGTTTTTCCTTTACAATCATCATTTAAGCTGAAATACAGTTTGTTGTTTTTTATGTTTTTTGGTAATTGATAAGACATAGTTAAATAATATTCGCCGATGTAATTATTATTAATATCATAAAATAAAATTCTACTTGTTGCTCGACCTGATCCCCAAATCCAAAGTGATGTCATTACTTTATAAGAAGTTGTCTTACTTTTAATGATTCCTAAATAGGTTAAATTTAATTCATCATTTCCTTTTTCGTCCCATTTTCCAAAAGTAAAAGTTTTATTAATTATTCCTTTTTTTAAAACAGATTCACGTCTGTTTTCTTCTGTTTGAGAAAAAACAATGAATGGAATAAGTAGAAAAAAAACATAAATAGATAATGATTTCATAATTAATCTTAAAATTTTGGTAACGTTCTTACGTACAATTCTTCCACTTTTTTTCTTGCCCAATCCGTTTTTCTCAAGAATGTTAAGCTTGATTTTACCGATGGATTTTCCTTAAAACATCTGATGTTGATTAATTCGCCTAACGTATCAAAGCCATAGAAATTCACCAGTTGTTCTACAATTTCTTTTAATGTTTTTCCGTGCAATGGATCGTTACTCATATTTTTATTTTCTTGTGTGACAATCTAATACGTGGTCATTCACCATTCCAGTAGCTTGCATGTGGGCGTACATAACTGTTGAACCTACAAATTTGAATCCGCGTTTTTTTAAATCTTTGCTTAATGCGTCTGAAATAGGTGTAGTTGCTTTTACCTCGCTTAAGGTTTTGGGTTGGTTGTCAATAGGTTTTCCATCAACAAAGCCCCAAATATATTTGGAGAAACTACCAAATTCTTCCTGCACTTTTATAAAAGCTTGAGCATTTGTAACGGTGGCTTTAATCTTTAATTTGTTTCGAATAATTCCAGCATCTTCTGCTAATTCCGCCATTTTATCTTCTGAATAATTCGCGATTTTTTTCAGGTTAAAATTATCAAATGCTTTTCTGAAGTTTTCTCTTTTGGCTAAAACAGTATACCAACTTAATCCCGCTTGAAACGTCTCTAAAATCAAAAATTCAAAAATGGTTTCATCATCATAAACGGGTGTTCCCCATTCGTTGTCGTGATAATTTCTATATAAATCATCTTTTTCGCACCAAGCGCATCTTTGTTTAGTTTCCATGTTTTTCTGCTCCTAAATAGTTGTCAATTAAATAATGTCCGAGATAAATTAACGGTGTTAAGCAAATGGCAATTCCTAATTTAACTGAATATCCTGTAAATGCAGATGCTACAAATGTTTCGCCGTTTATTTTTCCAGGTAACCAAAAGGCAATTCCTAACACAATAAAACTATCAAATAATTGCGAAATCACGGTAGAACCTGTACTTCTCAGCCAAATCATTTTTTTACCCGTTCTGTTTTTTACAAAATGAAAAATAGTAACATCAATTAATTGGGAAACTAAGAACGCTGTGATGCTTCCTACAATAATCCACATGCTCTGACCAAAAACCGCATTAAATTGTTCGTCAGAAATTAAGCCATCTCCTTTTACGGCCGGAATTTGAAGTCCTATCAGTAACAGAAAAAAAGTATAAGCAATTAATCCTGCCGTGATGAAAGATAATTTTTTTACTCCTTTTTCGCCAAAATATTCATTGATTAAATCGGTTGTGATGAATACAATGGGCCAAGGTAAAATTCCTAAACTCATTACGGTATTTCCAACATGAATTAATTTTCCGCCAATTAACTCTGCTACTAAGGCGTTTGTGATAAAAATACCTGCTAATACTACGTATATGATGTCTTTTTTTCTTTGAAACATTGCAATTGTTTTATCAAAAGTAGGAGAATTATAACATAAAAAAAAACTTCAACCCTAAGATTGAAGTTTTTATATGTTTTGAATTAGGAAAATTATCCTAAAGCAACTCTTTTGAATCCAGAAACAGTTAAGTTAGCTTCTACAGATTTAATGTAAGCAGCAACACTCATAGAACCGTCTTTGATATAATCTTGGTTTACTAAAGTATTGTCTTTGTAGAAACGTTGGATTTTTCCTTTAGAAATGTTATCTAACATTGCTTCTGGTTTTCCTTCAGCTCTTAATTGCTCTTTAGCGATTTCGATTTCTTTTTCAATAATTGCAGCATCAACACCAGCTTCGTTTAAAGCAATTGGGTTCATAGCAGCAGCTTGCATTGCAACGTTTTTAGCAGCTTCGTCAACTCCAGCAACGTTAGCTGATAACGCCACTAAAGTAGCAATTTTACCAGCGTGGATGTATGATCCAACAAAAGCACCTTCTAATCTTTCGAAAGAACCTACTTCAATTTTTTCTCCGATAACTCCAGTTTGTTCGATTAATTTCTCAGCAACAGTGATTCCACCGAAATCAGAAGCTAATAATTCTTCTTTAGTAGCATATTTTAATGCTTGGTTAGCTAAATCTGTAGCTAATTTTACGAAAGATTCGTTTTTACCTACGAAGTCAGTTTCACAGTTTAATGTAATAGCTACACCAGCTGTGTTGTCTGCATTGATAACAGCAATAGCAGCACCTTCAGTAGATTCTCTATCTGAACGGTTAGCAGCTACTTTTTGACCTTTTTTTCTTAAGTTTTCGATAGCTAAATCGAAATCTCCTTCTGCTTCCACTAATGCTTTTTTGCAATCCATCATTCCAGCACCAGTGATAGTTCTTAATTTATTTACGTCTGCAGCAGTAATATTTGCCATTTTGTATGTTTTTTATTTGTTGTTTATAAAAGTAAAAAATTCCAATTACTAAATCCCAAATTCCAATTTTACTAAATTGCTAACTAAAAGTTAGAACAAGTTTGGAATTTGGAATTTAATTCTTGGAATTTAATTTATTTATGCTTCAGTTTCAGTTGCAGGAGCTTCAGTAGCTTCTACTTCTTTAGCTGGTAATTCGTCTTTTTCAACTTTTCTATCAGAAAGACCTTCGATTAAAGCAGCAGATACTAAAGATAAAACTTTATCAATAGATTTAGAAGCATCATCATTAGCAGGAATAACGAAATCAATTGGACGTGGGTCCGAATTCGTATCTACCATTGCGAAAACTGGAATGTTTAATTTTTGTGCTTCTTTAATTGCAATATGCTCAGCTTTAACGTCTACTACAAAAAGAGCTGCTGGAAGTCTAGACATGTCAGCAATAGAACCTAAGTTTTTCTCTAATTTAGCACGTAAACGATCTACTTGTAATCTTTCTTTTTTAGATAAAGTCATGAAAGTACCGTCTTTCTTCATTCTATCAATAGAAGCCATTTTTTTAACAGCTTTACGGATAGTTACGAAGTTAGTTAACATACCACCAGGCCATCTTTCAGTGATGTAAGGCATGTTACATGCAGCTGCTTTCTCAGCAACGATATCTTTTGCTTGTTTTTTGGTAGCAACGAATAATACTTTTCTACCAGATGCAGCAATTTTTTTCAAAGCTTCGTTAGCTTCTTCAATTTTAGCTGCAGTTTTATATAAGTTAATGATATGAATACCATTACGCTCCATATAAATGTAAGGAGCCATGTTTGGATCCCATTTACGAGTCATGTGTCCGAAATGTACACCTGCTTCTAATAACTCTTTAACGTCAATTTTGTTTGCCATTGTGTAATAGTTTACGTTCCGTGATTAGCAATTTTCAAGTAGTCACTTGCGTTGGTCTTGAAAATTTAGATGCTAAACTAATTCCCTTTTTACAAGGAATATCGACAACTTTGTTTTTAATTCAATTTTAATTGTAAAAATGTATCTGAAAAAATATTCTGATAAATATCGAATATTAACGTTTCGAGAATTGGAATCTCTTACGTGCTTTTTTCTGACCGAATTTTTTACGTTCAACCATTCTAGGATCTCTTGTTAATAATCCTTCTGGTTTAAGGATAGCTCTGTTTTCAGCCTCAACTTCACACATTGCTCTTGCAATAGCCATTCTCACAGCTTCTGCTTGTCCTGTTGAACCACCACCATATACGTTTACTTTAACGTCAAAGTTTGATGCATTTTCTGTCATAGACATTGGTTGCATAACTTTGTACTGTAAAGTTGCAGTTGGGAAGTAGTTAGTGAATTCTCTTTTGTTTACAGTGATTTTTCCTGTTCCTTCTGAAACATAAACACGTGCAACAGCGCATTTTCTTCTACCGATTTTGTGAATAACTCCCATTACTTAAGATCGTTTAGGTTAACGGTTTTAGGTGTTTGAGCTCCATGTTTGTGCTCAGAACCTACATATACATTTAAATTACGGAATAATTCAGCACCTAATTTGTTTTTAGGTAACATTCCTTTGATAGCTTTTTCTACTAATAATGCAGGGTTTTTTTGTTGCATTACTCTAGCAGTTAAACTTCTTTGACCTCCTGGGTAACCTGTGTGTCTGATGTACGTTTTGTCATCTAACTTGTTACCAGTAAGGTTGATTTTTTCTGCGTTGATAACAATTACGTTATCCCCACAATCAACGTGCGGTGTATAACTTGGCTTGTATTTACCTCTTAAAAGCATTGCTACTTTTGTAGATAAACGACCTAAGTTATGCCCTTCAGCGTCCACAACAATCCACTGCTTGTCTGCAGTTGCTTTGTTGGCTGATACTGTTTTGTAGCTTAATGTGTTCACAATAATTAATTTAAATTAAACATTCCATTCCCAATAAAGGGAGTGCAAAAGTACAATTATTTATTAGAATTGCAAACCCCTTATAGAAAATATTATTTTTTCTAATTTATTAAAGTCCATACCATTATGT
>JAULXA010000123.1:0-2729 GCA_032118875.1 Flavobacterium sp. | reverse complement strand
AAATCATCGAAATTATAAACCCCTTCTGCGATTTTTATTGTTGTACTATTCTGAAAATACGTCTGAATTCCCAAGTGAACCACTGGAGAATTATCTGCTAAACAAAGTGTAATCATACCAATCTGTTTTAAAATGTTAGCAATAATTTTATTACACAAAATTAGCGAAAATTATTCTAAAAAAACGTATTTAGCTGATTTTTAATCTGTAGGGGATTTCGCACACGGGAATTGGTTGCATTTTATGCTGATTAATTCTATTTAACCTTTCATAAATTTTAAATACTTCTGCTTGTCTTCCTTCAAAATTTTCGGTTACTTTTCCATTTTCCATTTCTAACATCGCCCATTCTAACTCGTCATAACTCGCGCCAAGCTGGTCTTCATCACTTCTATCATCACCAAATAAACCATCAGTTGGTTTAGCCACTAAAATACTTTCAGGCACACCTACAAATTTGGCAAGTTGACGCACTTCACTTTTCATCAAATCGGCAATCGGACTTATATCTACTCCACCATCTCCATATTTCGTATAAAACCCTACACCAAAATCTTCGACTTTATTACCTGTTCCTGCCACTAAAAAACCATGAATTCCTGCCAAATAATACAAAGTTGTCATGCGTAAACGTGCTCTAGTATTGGCTAATGTCAAATTTAATGCTTTTTCATTTTCGCAAGTTGGTACGCTATTTTTAAACGTTTCAAAACTTGGTGTCAAATCTACTCTGTCGTTAAAAACATTTGGAAAACGTTTTTTTAATTGGTCAATATGTTCGTTGGCTCTATTGACATGACTTTCCGCTTGATGAATAGGCATTTCTACACATAAAACAGGAAAACCTGTTTGCGCACACAATGTTGAAGTTAATGCGCTGTCAATTCCTCCAGAAATTCCAATTACAAAACCTTTTACGCCAGAATTCTCAGCATAAGTTTTCAACCAATTTACAATATGAGCATGAATTCCTTCTAAATTTAACGTTGTTTTATTTGACATAATTTTAATAAATAATTTAGCTATATAATTATATATTTGCAGTTCAATAATTTTTGATAAAAATAGTAAATTTCAAACGATGAAAAAATTAATCTTTTTACTAATTTCAGGATGCTTCTTCCTTCAATGCAAAAAAAATGATGCGATTGAAATGGTAGACGTCAAAAAATCAGTAGATTTAAATATTGAACGTTTCGATAAATTATATGCCGCTGCTACTCCGAAAACGTTACCCGATTTAAAAAACCAATACCCGTTTTTATTTCCAACTCAGTTTCCTGATTCTATTTGGTATGCGAAAATAAGCGATCCCATTTTTAAAGAATTAAATACCGAAGTAGAAAAACAATTTCCAGACAATAAGAAATTTGAAGAAGGTTTAGAAATGATGGTGTCTCGCATCAAACATTATTTTCCTGAAGAAAAAAACCCAAGAGTAATTACTTTAGTAAATGAAGTTTTAATTGACAAAAAAGCTTTTTATACCAACGATTTAATCTTAATTTCTTTAGATACGTATTTAGGAAAAAATCATAAATTTTACGAGCCTTTTGCAGAATATCAGAAAGCCAATTTAGAAGCTCATCAAATATTACCCGATTTAGTAACGAATTTTGCCTTTAGAAAAATTGTGCCTTCACAAGATAAAACATTAATTAGTGAAATGATTTATTTTGGAAAATTACATTATTTAAAAGATTTACTAATTCCAGAAACTCCTAATTATCAAAAAATTGGCTACACAGAAATGCAAGAAAAATTCTGTATCGAAAATGAATCGCAAATGTGGAGTTATTTAGTGAATGAAAAATTACTTTACGATAATAACATAAAAAATTACCAACGTTTTATTGAAGACGGACCATTTACAAAATTTTATTTGGACATCGACAAAGAATCACCAGGAAGAGTTGGACAATGGTTAGGTTGGCAAATTGTAAAAAGTTATATGGAAAATAACGATGTTACTTTAGAACAACTTTTAAAAACAGAACCATCCGTTATATTTAATAAATCGGGTTATAAACCTAAAAAATAATTTTCGATAAACGAATTACGATTAAAAAACTATAAAAAACAAACATGAGCAAAACATCTGAAATTAGAGTAAATATAGAATTAGATCAAAATAATGTGCCTGAAAAATTAACTTGGACAGCACAAGATGGCGGTGTAAATAATGAAGAAGCAAAAACGGTTTTATTATCCATTTGGGATGCAAAAGCGAAAGAAACACTTCGTATTGATTTATGGACAAAAGACATGCCAGTTGATGAAATGAAAATCTTTTTTCACCAAACATTAGTAGCAATGACAGACACGTTTCAACGTGCTACTGGCGATGAAAAAATGGCTGGAGCAATGACAGATTTCTGTGATTATTTTGCCGAAAAATTAGAATTGAAGAAAGAATAAATTATCAAAATATTTATAAAAAGCCATCGTAATTGATGGCTTTTTTTATGAACAAATATTAAATAAAAGTTAAACTATTAACTTTTGATAGTATTACTATTATATTTGCAACATATATTATCAAATATGGAAAATTTAATTGCAAATATAAAAATTCAGGTAAACACTAAAATCTATGTTAAGGATCCAGAACCATCAACTTTAGTAGAATCTACTTTGTAAACAATTACACCCTCATCTGAAGATTTCAAGTTTTCAAACGGCGTTTTTCTTCTAACTTCAATAACCAATGCAGACGCATCACTTAACTT
>JAULXA010000122.1:0-3778 GCA_032118875.1 Flavobacterium sp. | reverse complement strand
CAGAAGAAACCGAAATCTTAAAAATTAGTGGATTTGTAGGGAAACCTGAATTCGCTAAGAAAAACAGATCAGAACAATTCTTTTTAGTGAATAACCGATATATAAGAAGTCCGTTTTTACATCATGCGATTATGAATGCCTACGATGGTTTACTAAGAGACAACAATCAGCCTAGTTATTTTTTATATTTAGAAGTGCCTCCACACACGATTGATATTAACATTCATCCAACCAAAACAGAAGTTAAGTTTGATGACGAACAAGCGTTGTATGCGATTTTACGCTCCACAGTGAAACATAGTTTAGGAATGTTCAATGTGGCGCCAGTACTCGATTTTGAACGTGATGCAACTTTAGATGTGCCTTACGATTATAAAGATAAAACGTCGTCAACGCCACTTATTCAAGTGGATAGCACGTTTAATCCATTTGCAACGGAAACCGAAACTAAGAAATATTCTGGTTCGTCCGTTTCTTATGCTAAAAATACAGTGGCTCAACCGCATTGGGAAAGTTTATATACCGATTTAAGACAAGATACTTTAGAAGTTTCTACAACCAATTTCGAAAATGAAGTTGTTACAAGTAAGCTTTTTGATGAAACACAAGTAGAAAGTCAGACTTTAATGTACCAATTCAACCGAAAGTATATTATTAAAAGTATGAAATCTGGATTATTGGTCATTCATCAAAACAGAGCGCATCAAAGAATTTTATACGAGCAATTTTTGACAAATATTACAGTGCATCAAGCGTCGAGTCAGCAATTGTTGTTTCCTTTAGAACTTCAATTTTCTAGAGACGAAATGATGTATTTGAAAGAAATCCAACCCAATTTAGAAGGTATAGGTTTTGCTTTTGAAAAAATGGGATTAGATGAGGTAATTATTTCAGGTTTACCGGCACAAATTTCAGATACGGAAGTCAATTCGATTTTACATGATTTGATTTATAATCTACAAGAAAATTTACCTGAAGATAGTTTTTCGTTAAGCGATAGTATTTCCAAATTTATGGCGAAAAGTGTCGCTGTAAAATCTGGTAAATATTTAAATACCATAGAATTAGAAAATATTGTGAATGGTTTATTTGCGTGTAAAGACCCAAATGTTTCGCCATTTAACAAACCGATTTTTATTACATTAACCTCAGAAGATTTAGATAAAAGATTTTAACTATGTTCAACAATATGACACCGGTTGTAAAGCAACTATTAATAATAAATGTGCTTGTTTTTATTTTGAGTCAAGTGATGCCTCAAAATTATGATATGCTATCCTTGTACTATTTCGAAAGTGAAAAATTCAGATTTTGGCAACCCTTTACACACATGTTTATGCACGCTAAAATGCCAAATTTAATGCATATTTTATTCAATATGTTTGCTTTGGTTTCTTTTGGATCTGCTTTAGAACATTATTGGGGCGGAAAAAAGTTTTTATTTTTTTATATAGCTTGTGGTTTAGGAGCGGCGATGTTACATATGGGAATGACTTATTATGAAATTCATCACGGAATCGATACAATTACAAATGGAGTAATTTCGAGTGCAGATATTTCTCAATTATTAAAAACAGATATTATTGATGGTGATAAAATTTACTTAAAACCGATGATTGAAGCGAATCCGGAAATATTTAATAAAATTCAAGATCCAAATTTTGATGGTCAAGCTTTTTTAGAAACAGTCTCTAAAGCCTATATTCCAGCAGTTGGAGCTTCTGGAGCTATTTATGGTTTATTAGTAGCTTTTGCAGTAATGTTCCCAATGGCAGAATTAATGATGATGTTTATTCCTGTGCCAATTAAAGCAAAGTTTTTCGTGCCAATTATCGTTGGTTTAGATTTATTTTCTGGCGTAACTGGATTCTCTATTTTTTCTGGTGGAGGAGGAATTGCCCATTTCGCCCACGTTGGTGGTGCATTAACAGGTTTTATTTTAATGATGCTTTGGAGAAAAAATAAGTTTACTCATACAAGGTGGAATTAAGTTATAAAAGAGCCAAGTAAAAAGAGCCAAGTTAAAAGTAAAAAAAATCAAGTAAAAAATATAGATGAATTTTTTAAACGAAATAAAACAACAATACAAAATTGCGGATGTGCCTCAGAAATTAATTTTTATTAATATTCTCGTATTTCTATTGAGTATTGTTTTCTTTTTCAAGTTTTTTGCAGGTGCGTTTGTTTACCCAACATGGCTGGCCTTATCTTCAGATTATAAAGAAGCAGTTTGTTTTCCTTGGACCTTATTCACTTATAGTTTTTTACACGCAAGCGTCATTCATTTAATATTCAATTTAATCTTGTTGTATTTTATAAGTACGTTGTTTTACACTTATTTTAATACCAGACAGTTTTTAACGGTTTACTTTTTAGGAAGTGTTTTTGCAGGTTTTGTTTACTTAATTTTTGGTTATTTATTTAATCATGTTAGTTTAATTGTTGGCGCAAGTGGTTCTGTAATGGCTGTTTTTATAGCAGTTGCGGCTTATACTCCAAACATGCCTTTGAAACTTCCGTTTATTGGTTTTGTGAAAATTTGGCATATTGCCGTATTTTACATTTTTGTAGATTTATTGTATTTGATATCCGATAATACTGGGGGACATGTGGCGCATTTATCTGGAAGTTTAATCGGTTTTGTTTTTGCCATTTTAATGAGAAGAGGAATTGATATAAGTGCTATTTTTATTTTTAAGAAGAAAAAAAACACTACATTTAAAAAAGTTTACAAAAATAAACCACAAAAAAAATATCATTCTGCTCGTGTTTCTGATGTGAATTTCACGCAAAGACAAATTGACGAAATACTGGAAAAAATCAGTAAATCAGGATATGATAGTTTAACCAAAGAGGAAAAAGAATTTCTTTTTGCAGCAAATAAATAAACGTGTTTAAAGGCCTATCATTTATTTCTAAAACCATGTTGTTTTTTAATGTAGTATTAGCAATTACTACATTGATGGCTTATCTATTGCCTTTTTTGGCGCCAAAATGGTTTCCGATTTTAAGTGTTTTTAGCTTGTTTTTGCCTTTCTTCTTAGTGTTAAATTTATTGTTTTTTATTTATTGGATAATCCAACTTAAGAAATACATTTTTGTTTCAGGTTTAGTATTGTTATTAGGAATTACATTTATCAATAAATTTTACAATTTAAAACAAACAGAGTTGCCAAAATCGGATACGGATTTTACAATTATGAGTTATAACGTGCGATTGTTTAATAAATTCAATTGGAATCAAAAAGCAAATATTCCAGCACAGATTGCAAAATTAGTCGAAGATAAAAATCCGGATATTTTATGTATTCAAGAATATTCAGATTTAGAAAAAACAAAATTTTTGAATTATAAATACAATCAAATTTTCAAAGAAGGTAAAAACATTATAGTAGGAAATGCTATTTTTTCGAAATATAAAATCATAGATAAAGGTGTTATCAATTTTCCAAATTCTACAAATAATGCAGTTTTTGCTGATATTATTAAGGGAAAAGACACATTGCGTATTTACAGTATGCACTTGCAATCGATTAAAATTAGTACAGATATAGGTGATGATGAAATTCAAAAAATGGACGAATCAAAAACCAGATATATTTTCAGAAAAATTAGTAATGCGTTTACTAAACAACAAGAGCAAGCTTTATTGTTAAAAGAGCATTACAGCGAATGCAAACACAAAAAAATTATTTGTGGAGATATGAACAACAGCGCATTTTCTTTTGTGTACAGAGCTATAAAAGGTTCCATGCAAGATGCTTTTGAAACCAGTGGT
>JAULXA010000121.1:0-5127 GCA_032118875.1 Flavobacterium sp. | reverse complement strand
CCGATATTATAATTGATCAATTGTTATTGGTTTTTGAAATTGTCATTGCTTTTGAAATTTGTACTTTTGTGCTTTGAAATTTAAACAATTATGCACTTTATATCAGAAGATTTAGAAAATTACGTAGCCAATCATTCGCAACAAGAACCAGATTTGTTAGTGAAATTGAATAAAGAAACACACCAGAAAATCTTGCAGCCTAGAATGTTAAGCGGACATTTTCAAGGTCGAGTTTTGAGTATGTTGTCTAAAATTATTAACCCAAAAACTATTTTAGAAATTGGTACGTATACGGGTTATGCAGCATTGTGTTTAGCAGAAGGTTTACAAGAAAACGGAACTTTGGATACGATAGATATTAATGAAGAATTAGAAGAAATTCAACAAAAATATTTCGATTTGTCTTCTTATTCTAATCAAATATTTCAGCATATTGGTGATGCAATTGAGATTATTCCAACATTAAATAAAAAGTTCGATTTGGTTTTCATTGATGCCGATAAAGAAAACTACATCAATTATTTTCATTTAATTGTGCCATTGATGAATAAAGGAGGAATTATTTTATCTGACAACGTCTTGTGGAGTGGAAAGGTTTTGGAAGAAGTAAAAGCCAACGACAAAAGCACACAAATTCTTTTAGATTACAATAGAATTATCAATGAAGATGAACGCGTGGAAACGGTTTTATTGCCTATTCGTGATGGTTTGACGGTTACTAGAGTGAAATAATTAGGTTTCAGTCTCGGTTTTCAGTTTTGAAGCAATTAAGATGTAAATTCTATAAAACAAAATCCCTACTAAACTTCCGAAAATATATCCAGAAATAATATCTAAAGGAAAGTGTAAGCCTAAATAAATTCGGCTATACGCGAAAATTAATGGATATAAAAATATCAAATAACTGTATTTGTAATAGCGGCGTAAAATTAAAAAAACCAACATCATTGCTGCAGTAGAATTGGCTGCATGACCTGAAAAATAACTAAAAGTTTCGCTGTCTTTTACGACTCTAATTAAACCGCTTAACTCTTGGTCATTACAAGGTCGTAATCTTTGAACGTTATTCTTTATTAGATTGATAGTTTGATCTGAAAAGGTAATCATAACTGTTACTATAAGCATGGCTATAAGTAATTGTTTCTGACCGATTTTTCTATAAAGAATTACTAAAAGTAAAAAGAAAAAAGGGGTCCAATTGAGTTGATTTGTAAGTAACAACCAAATAGCATCAAAAGGTTCAGAACCTAAATTGTTTAAAAAAACGAAAAGACTTTTATCTAAATCAATAATTTTTTCCAACATTACATTTGACGTTTTATTGGTCCAGATAAGTTTTCAATATCTTCTTTAATTTCTGTAATTGGATTGGCAAGTTCAGAAGGATTTATGGTTTCTGTCATGCTTTTTTTAGCGCTAGCAATTTCATCTGAAATTCCGCCAGTTAAACTTTTCATATCTAAACCGTTGTCTTCAACACCTTTTTGAATTTCGTGTTTAATTTCATTGGTAGCATTTTTCAATTGCGCCATACCTTTACCCAAAGTACGAGCGATTTCTGGAATCTTATCAGATCCAAAAAGCATTAGAATAACAATTAAAATAAAAAATATTTCGCCTCCGCCAATACCAAACATAGTTTTGATTTTTAAATTTCTAAGTTAAAAAATAACCGAATTGCAAAGTTAGTAAAAGTTAGATGTTAGTAGTTAGATGTTAACATTTTTTTTAAATAAAAAAAGCGAAGTTGAATATCAGCTTCGCTTTTTTATTTTTTTATTTATTTTCTACTTGTTCAAATTTATCAACAACGGCTTCTTTTGGCCAAGTGTTATTGCTAACGTCAATGTCTGCTGTTTCTAATTTTGGATCTAATTGAATTTTAACAACTTTCTTCTCAGTTGCAAAAACACGTTTTGCAGTAGTGTTGTTTCTTCTCCAAATTTGAACTGGGAATTTATGAACTTCTTTTGTACCATCTTCAAAATTTAATTCTGCAATAATTGGCATCATTAAACTTCCTGGTTTATCAAATTCTACTTCGTAAAAATATTTCGGATTTTTTAATGCCGCTCTTTCTTCAGAAGTGTAATTTTTATTTAAGTAGTCGTTAAGTACGATAACTTTTTCTTTTGCTAATGCTGCTTTTAGTTCTGGTTTTAAATCTGCGCTTTCACTATTTACGATATATAAAAGCGGACCTGCATCAGCCATTTTTCTTCCTCTTCTGTTGAAAGACGCAGTAGCTTCTTTAGTAGGATCTTCAGTAACAAAAAATTGTTTTACGTTTTTAATTCCTAAATCTACTACATCAGTAGAGTAGAACCAACCTTTCCAAAACCAATCTAAATCAACAGCCGAAGCATCTTCCATTGTTCTAAAGAAATCTTCTGGAGTTGGGTGTTTAAATTTCCAACGATTTGCATATGTTTTAAATGCATGGTCAAATAATTCATGACCCATAATCGTTTCACGTAAAATATTTAATCCAGTTGCAGGTTTTCCGTAAGCATTAGCTCCGAAATTATAAACCACGTCACCATGACTCATAATAGGCTCTAAAAATTGTTGATTTCCTTTCATGTAAGGAACAATTGATTTCGCTGGACCTCTATCAGCTGGGAAATCTTTGTCAAATTCTTGTTCTGTTAAATATTCTAAGAACGTGTTTAAACCTTCGTCCATCCAAGTCCATTGTCTTTCGTCAGAATTTACAATCATTGGGAAAAAGTTATGTCCCACTTCATGAATAATAACTCCTAACATTCCGTATTTCACACGGTCACTGATAACGCCTTTGTCATCTGGGCGTCCATAATTCCAACAAATCATTGGGTATTCCATTCCTTGATCTTCAGCAGAAACTGAAATCGCTTTTGGATAAGGATAATCAAAAGTATATTTTGAATACGTTTTTAAAGTATGCGCTACTGCTTTAGTAGATAAGTTTTCCCAAAGTGGATTAGCTTCTTTTGGATACATTGAAATCGCCATTGGTTTGCTGTTTCCAACTTGAACTGCCATTGCGTCTATAATGAATTTACGAGAAGTAGAAAATGCGAAATCTCTAACATTTTCGGCTTTTAAATGCCATGTTTTTTTAGCTGTTGAAAATCCTTTTTCTGCAGCAGTTGCTTCTTGTTGTGTAACAATTATAACCGGTTTGTCGAAAGTGTTTTCGGCTAATTCCCATCTTTTTACTTGTTCAGCAGTGTATACTTCGCTTCTGTTTTGTAAAACTCCAGTTCCATCTAAAATATGATCTGCAGGAACTGTGATTTTTACATCATAATTTCCGAAAGTTAAAGCGAATTCACTTCTTCCCCAGAATTGCATATTTTGCCAACCTTCTACGTCATTATAAACGCACATTCTTGGATAGAATTGCGCAATAACATATAATTTATTTCCGTCAGGAAAAAGTTCGTAACCAGAACGACCATTTCCGCCGTCTTTCATATAATCATTGATGTTGTACCACCATTTGATTGAGAAAACTACTTTTTCACCTTTTTTCAACGCTTTTGGTAAATCGATACGCATCATCGTGTTGTTGATGGTGTATTTCATGGCGTTACCTTTTTCGTTTTTCACATATTCTAAATTAAAACCACCATCAAAACCTTTACCCATATAGGATTTTGCAAAGTTTTCAGGTGAAGTTGCAGTAGGCATGGTTTGATTATCAATCAAAGGTGTTTGAGAATCTCTTCTTGCAATATTTTGATCTAATT
The DNA here is from genome assembly GCA_032118875.1 of Flavobacterium sp. Taxonomy (GTDB): domain Bacteria; phylum Bacteroidota; class Bacteroidia; order Flavobacteriales; family Flavobacteriaceae; genus Flavobacterium. Next base: position 1,393 of record JAULXA010000121.1, on the reverse strand, counting down.
GCACCCATAAATAATCTAAAGATTCTGGCGCATTATTGTAATAAGTAACGGTTTCACTACCATACATTCTTGATGCTTTGTCGTCTAATTCTAAATTAATTTTATAATCAGCACGTTGTTGGTAGTAAGCAGGTCCGGGAGCTCCAGAAGCCGTACGAAACATGTTTGGTGTAGCCATTTCGGCGTACATCTGACTAAACTTGTTAATGTCAGTATGGCCTTGAGGTTCTTTTTTTACTTCTTCTTTTTTTACCTCTTGTGCGAAAGAAGTAATTGTTGCAAAAAATAAGAAAGCAATGGAAATTGACTTTTTCATATTCTATTTGTATTTCAGTTTTTGGTTGGTTTCTGTATTAGTAAACAAAATGGTCTTTTTGTTACCATTAATGTTCAAATGTAATAAATTTTGTTGGTCATTAAAAACATCCGATAAAACATTGTTAGTAATTTCCAGGTCTTTTATTTTGTCTTTGAAATTAATTTTCAAATAGCAAATCACAATATTGTCTTCCTGTTCTTTGGCTAAGAATTGTATCGTTTGAATTTTATTGTTGATTTTAATTTTGAATTTTTCCTCCAAATATTTGGCAATATACGCATTGGCATCCACAACTTCATCTTTGGTTGTAATGTAAAAATGTTTGTTGTGTTTTTTATAAAGTGCCTTTTCTAAATCATCAATAAATAATCGCGTAGTAATTTGAACTGCTTTTTTTTCTTTAAAATAGTCAACCTGAAAAACCCCAACATAAAACTTATGAAAAGTAAAAGCGCTAGAAAGCACAGCGACTAAAACTAATAAACTTAACTTTATCTTATTCATCTTTTTTTGGTTCGATTTGCGGTTTTGTAACGACTATATTTTCTGTTTTCACTTCAGCTTTTTTTTCAACTTCTACTGGTTTAGGGTAAAAAGGTTGTAGGTTTTTTAGTTTTAAATAATCAACAGCTAAAGCGCTCATTCTAAATGTAATTAAAGTTTTGTTCTTTGCTTTTGCAGCTGCTTTTAATTCTGTGTCTTCTACAATATAAAAAACATAGCCTTCAACGTATTCTTCTGGAATATGTAGCTGATTTACAATGAATTCTGAATCAAAATTAGCGTTAATTTTGCTCTGAAGAAATTCTTTACGTTCCACTTCTAATTCCGATTTTAATTTTTTTGTTCTTCCTGATATGGCATTTAATAATGGATCTAATGAAAACAAAGCGCCATCAATTCCAGTTCCAGACCAATCGCCAGCAGTTTTTACTCTTCTTTCAGCGGGTGTGTATTTTTTTTGTCCTTTCGGAACTAATCCTAACGATTCTGCAGTTATGTCATCTGCATTAGTTACCATGATTTCTTTAATATGTCGTGTATAAATTTCTAACTTTATAAAAAGCAAATTGC
>JAULXA010000120.1:0-1878 GCA_032118875.1 Flavobacterium sp. | reverse complement strand
TGTGCGCGGCCATTAATATATAACGAACACATTCCACAAATTCCTTCACGACAATCGTGATCGAAAGCAACTGGTTCTTGTTGGTTGTTAATTAATTGCTCATTTAATTGGTCTAACATTTCTAAGAAAGAACTGTCAGTAGAAACATTATCTAATTTATAAGTTTCCATTTTACCTTTAGTACTAGTGTTTTTCTGACGCCAGATTTTAAGGTTGATATTTATATTTTTTTTAGCACTCATGATATCTTATTTATAGTTTCTAGCTGCAATTTTGATAAACTCATATTTCAATTCTTCTTTATGAAGTACTGATTTACTTGCATCGCTTCCATTATATTCCCAAGCAGCAACATAAGCGAAGTTTTCATCGTCACGAAGTGTTTCTCCTTCAGCATCTTGATATTCTTCACGGAAATGTCCACCACAAGATTCTTTACGTAATAAAGCATCTTTTGCCATTAATTGACCCAATTCGATAAAATCAGCTACACGAAGTGCTTTTTCTAATTCTTGGTTTAATTCGTTAGCAGCACCAGGAACTCTAACATCTGCATAGAAATCTTCTCTTAATTGTCCGATTTCTTCAATTGCTTCTGTTAAGCCTTTTTCATTTCTAGCCATACCGACTTTATTCCACATAATTAAACCTAATTTTTTGTGGAAATAGTCAACAGATTTTGTTCCGTTATTATTGATTAATTGCTCAATAGATTGACGAACTGCATTTTCTGCATCTACGAATTCTGGCGTATCTGTAGAAATTTTACCTGTTCTAATTTCGTCTGCTAAATAGTTAGAAACTGTGTAAGGTAATACGAAATAACCATCCGCTAAACCTTGCATTAAAGCAGAAGCTCCTAAACGGTTAGCTCCGTGGTCTGAGAAGTTTGCTTCACCAGCTACGAAACATCCAGGAATAGATGACATTAAGTTATAATCAACCCAAACTCCACCCATTGTGTAGTGAACTGCTGGATAAATTTTCATTGGTGTTTCGTATGGATTTTCATCTGTAATTTTTTCATACATGGTGAAAAGATTACCATATTTAGATTCTACCCATTTTTTTCCTAAATCTTGAACTTTATCATCAGATGGATTTTGATCACCTTGTGTAAAAGCTGCTTGTTTTCCTTTTGTGATAATTTCTGAAGCAAAATCTAAATACACACCTTCATTAGTATCGTTAGATTCGATTCCGTGTCCTTCATCACATCGTTCTTTAGCTGCACGAGAAGCTACATCACGAGGTACTAAATTTCCAAAAGCTGGATATCTTCTTTCTAAGAAATAATCTCTATCTGATTCTGCAATTTGTGTTGGTTTTAATTTACCAGCTCTAATTGCTTCTGCATCTTCTTTTTTTGCTGGAACCCAAATACGTCCAGAGTTACGTAATGATTCTGACATTAACGTTAACTTCGCTTGATTGGTTCCATGAACTGGAATACAAGTTGGGTGAATTTGTACGAAACAAGGATTGGCAAAGTGCGCTCCTTTTTTGTGAATTTTCCAAGAAGCGGTAACGTTACTTCCCATGGCATTTGTAGATAAGAAATAAACATTTCCATATCCACCAGATGCCACAATCACAGCATGAGCTGAGTGACGTTCTAATTCACCAGTGATTAAATTACGAGCAATAATTCCACGAGCTTTTCCATCTACTTTAACAATGTCAAGCATTTCGTGACGGTTATACATTTTTACATTTCCTAAACCAATTTGTCTAGATAATGCAGAATATGCTCCTAATAATAATTGTTGTCCTGTTTGTCCGGCAGCATAAAAAGTACGTTGTACTTGCGTTCCACCAAACGAACGGTTATCTAATAATCCACCATAATCTCTAGCAAAAGGAACACCTTGCGCCACA
>JAULXA010000119.1:0-21111 GCA_032118875.1 Flavobacterium sp. | reverse complement strand
AATCTAAATCTGTTTCTGCTCCATCATCCGTTACATAACATTCACCATGTTCATATGGATTTAAAGTTCCTGGATCGACGTTAATATACGGATCGAATTTCTGAATAGTAGTTCTGTAACCTCTTGCTTGCAATAATTTTGCTAAAGATGCTGCAATGATTCCTTTTCCTAATGAAGAAGTCACACCACCTGTAACGAAAATGTATTTAGTTTGATTCATGTTGTTGTTTGTTGTGTTGTTGTATGTTGTACGAAATCGTGCTGATATTGTGTTTAAAAAACGTGCAAAGATACTATTAATTAGTAAATGTGCCAATTCTAATTAGCCAATTTTCAATTAATTCAATGTGTCGTTAAAATTGATAGAATTTCTCTGCAATTAAAAATACTTGGACCAATTCACAAATCGTTTGATCCAAATTAATTTTTTAGCAGAATAAGCGGAATATCTCAAAGGAATTTCGAAAAAAGTAGGTTTTTCTAGGATACTTTTGAAGTGAGAAAACGTTTTAAATCCTTCGTATCCGTGATAAGCGCCAATTCCACTAGAACCCACACCACCGAATCCGAAATTTCCATTTACTAAATGCATAATTACTTCATTAATACAGCCGCCACCAAAAGAAAACTCGTTTAAAAATTGGGCTTTATATTTTGAATTCTCCGTAAATAAATAAGCTGCCAATGGTTTTTCTTTTGTCTTTATTTGTTGAATAGCGTCGTTGAAATTGTCGTAAAATAAAATAGGTAAAATAGGTCCGAAAATTTCTTCTTGCATGATTGGACTTTCCCAAGTTGGATTTAAAACTAAAGTAGGTTCAAAATCTCTATTTTCGATATGATAATTTCCTCCAAAAATTACGTTTTGATTTTCTAATAAATTAGCTAATCGTTGTGTATGTTTTACAGAAACTATTTTAGTGAAATTTTGATTTTCAACGGAATACTTTCGCAATTTAATCTCTTCTTCAATTCCTTTTAAAAATTCCTTTTTTAGAGATTGATGAACCATTACATAATCTGGTGCGACACAAGTTTGGCCAGCATTTAAAAATTTCCCCCAAACCAAACGTTGAATACTTCTTTTTAAATGACAATCTTCTGTTAAAATAGCAGGTGATTTTCCGCCTAATTCTAAAGTGACTGGAATTAAATTTTCAGCGGCAGCTTGGTAAACAATTTTCCCCACATTTGTAGAACCTGTGAAAAATATTTTATCAAATTTCGAATGAATTAACTGAGTTGTTTCTTCAACTCCGCCTTCAATAACAGCTAAAATAGTAGAATTAAAGCTTTCAGAAATTATTTTTTTTAAGGCATTACTTGAATGAATGGCTACTTCGCTTGGTTTAATAACAACCGTATTTCCTGCTGCTAAAGATGCAATAGCTGGAGCAATAGCCAATTGATACGGATAATTCCAGGCGCTAATTACTAAAGTTACACCTAATGGTTCTGGTACAATATAATTTTTAGAAGGGAAATTTATTAAACTTGAAGAAACTCTTTTTTTGGAAGACCATTTCTTTAATTTCTTAACAGCTTCATCAATTTCTATATACAAAAAACCGAATTCTGTTAAATAGGTTTCAAATTCTGATTTATTAAAATCTAAATAAATAGCTTCGGACAGCAATTTTTCATTTTGTTGTAAAACACGTTTCAACTTTTTTAAAATAGCAATTCTAAAAGAAATTGATCGAGTTTCATTGGTTTTAAAAAACTCCTTTTGGCTATTTATGATTTGTTCCATCATTGCGGTTTTGGATATTTTTTTTGAATATTATGAATTAATTCTTCTAACCCATTTAGTTTTAATTCGTATACCAATTTAAGTTGTTCGCCTAAAGTTCCGACAGGAAAACCTTTGTTTTTATACCAAACAATGTAATGTTCAGGTAGATTTATAAGATAACGCCCTTTAAATTTTCCAAAGGGCATTATAGTATGTGCTAATTTGATAAGTTGGTCTTGGTTGGTCATATTTAAAGTTTACTTCCAATTAAAAACTACTTCCTTTTTAATATCTGGATGCAAACTATTGAAAACTGGGCATGTCATGGCTGTTTTTTCTAGAATAGTTTTTTCTTTATCAGAAACTTCAATATTCATAGAAAAAATTACGTGAATTTCTGTAATTCTACGAGGTTCTGTTCCCATAACTTTGGTAACCTCAGCTGTTGAATTAGAAAAATCGACATCTAAATCGCGAGCTTTTATTCCCATTACGGTAAACATACAACTTGCTAAAGCATTGGCAACGGTGTCTGTTGGTGAAAAGGCTTCTCCTTTTCCGTTATTGTCAATTGGAGCATCTGAAATAATTTCTGAACCAGAAGCTAAATGTATCGATGAAGTTCGTAAATCTCCCAAATAAGTTACTTTAGATGTTGCCATTATTGTGCTTGTTTTATAGTTAAATCAGAATTATAATACATCATATATACTCCGTAATTGTTGTTATTTGAATAGTTGAATTGACTTTCAATTTGCTCTGAAATTTGACTTTCTGTAGATTTGATAAAACCTTCCTCCTGACACATTCTTAAAATCGCATCAAAAGTTACATCGAATCCACGAGTGGCATATTGATTAGGCTGAATTTTATTGTCTTTTTTGTACGCTTTTGCGAAATTCATAGCTTCAATCGATTCGTTTTCACGAATAGCAGAAGGATACAACATTTGTAAAGCTGCTAAATTTTTTGATGGAATTTCTTCAAAATCTAAAGCATCATTTCTTTCTACAACTACTAATTGAATATCGAATTCCTTTTTCAATTTCAATAAATTATTTACTACTGAAATCACTTGCATAATCTTATCTGAATCTAAAATCACGAAATTCTTTTTTCCTTTTTGTAATTGGGTTTTGAAAATAGTGTAATCAAAAAGTCCTTTATCATTAAAACTAGACGATTTCACTTCTGGATAATTAGCTGCGAAATACGAACTCAAACTGGTTTTTGAAGAAGAATGAATTGCAAAAATAGCATCTGATTTCGATTTCAAATATGACAGTAGTTGTTGTTTCTGAATGTTTTCGTTTGGCATGGCGTAAAAGACATTACTTCCACCTTTTCCAGATTCGTTAGTTAACGGAGAAATTATGGCTGTGTTTTTATCTAATAATTGTCCGGCTGTTTCTACAAATGAATTGGTAAATGGTCCGATAACCACATCGACATTTGAAAAATTATTATTTTTGATTATTGTCGCAACGTTAGAAGAATATTTAGACGTTTCTGCATCGTAAACCTTAGCATTTATTGGCAAACCTAACACTTTAGCCGAATCGATTGCCTTTAACGCACCCGCATAAAAATCAAGTGTAATATTTAAGAATTTATCGGTTTTTAAATATTCGGTTTTGGTTTTAGCAGAATCTTTTTCAATTCTATTAATATTGAAAGGCATCAATAAAACAAGGTTTCTTTGCTTGTTTTTATTCACCTTCTCTAATAAGTTCCATTTTTTTTTTAACCCATCTGCAGAATCACTCTGAATGGTTGAATTAATTTCTTTTTTCTCAGGAAGCAAGAGCTCCATTCCGACAGTTAAACCTGTTGAAACACCGGGATTCTTTTTTGTAATTTCATCAACTGAGATTCCGAATTTTCTTGAAATAGAAAACAACGTTTCACCTTGTTGAACTGTATAAAACATTGTTTTTGTTGTTATTGGTTGCGCTTCAGCGACTACCGCTTTTGGTAAAACTGTGTTTTTGTTTAATCGGATTTGCATTCCAATTTCGAACACATTCTTGATATGTGGATTTAATTCTTCTAATTCAGGAATAGAAATCCCGTATTTTTTAGAAACACTATATTTCGTTTCTTCCGCTTGAATGGTGTGAAGATTCGCGATTTCTTTTTTAGCAACTACTTCAGTTTTCACTACTTGTTGTGTAGCTGCGTGTTTTTTAGCTGCAAAATAAATTAAAGATTGACCAGTTGAAACACCTTCTTTAGAAGTTGGATTATTTTTAATCATTTCGTCAACAGAAACTCCTAATTTTTTAGAAATAGCATATAAAGTTTCACCTTGTTGTACTTGATATTCGTACTTATTTAAAGTCGATTTTGTAGCAACTACTTTTACACTTGATGGTAAAGTTAAAACCGTATTTTCCTTTACACCATCTTTAGCATCTGGATTTAGTTTTAATATATCATCTGGTTTAACATTATATTTTTTTGAAATACTATATAACGTTTCTCCTTTAACGACAGTATGCTTGCTTTGCGAATAACCTGCAAAACTTACTAAAAATAAAATAATGTATATATGTGCCTTTTTCATACGTAAATTTTTATTGCTTTTAAATTGAATTTCTAATAAGAAACAATTTTAATGCCAAATATAAGAAATGGGATTCAGAAAAAATAGTTAAAACGAAATTTTACAAATTTTAAATCAAAAAAGGCAATAACAAATTAAGAACTCGTTATTGCCTTTGCAATTTTATATTATTTTAGAAATTCTATTCCCATTCAATAGTTGCTGGTGGTTTTGAACTAATATCGTACACGACACGATTTACACCACGAACATTATTAATGATATCATTTGAAATTTTTTGTAAAAACTCATAAGGTAAATGTACCCAATCTGCTGTCATTCCGTCTGTAGATTCAACGGCTCTTAAGGCAACTACTTTTTCGTACGTACGCTCATCACCCATTACACCAACACTGTTTACTGGCAATAAAATCGCACCAGCTTGCCAAACTTTATCGTACAAACCGTGTTCTTTTAATCCGTTAATAAAAACAGCATCCACTTCTTGTAAAATGGCTACTTTTTCTGGCGTAATATCTCCTAAAATACGAATCGCTAAACCTGGACCAGGAAAAGGATGACGACCTAATAATTCTGGATCGATTCCTAAAGTTGCTCCTACTCTACGTACTTCGTCTTTAAACAACATACGTAAAGGTTCTACAATTTGTAATTTCATGAAATCTGGTAAACCACCCACATTGTGATGTGATTTTATAGTTGCAGATGGACCACCAGTTGCAGAAACTGATTCGATAACATCTGGATAAATTGTACCTTGACCTAAGAATTTTACGTCAGTCAACAAATGTGCTTCAGCATCGAAAACTTCTATAAAAGCGTTTCCAATTGCTTTACGTTTTGCTTCCGGATCATCTAAACCTGCTAATGCATCATAGAATCTTTGAGAAGCATCAACTCCTTTTACATTCAATCCCATTCCTTTGTATTGATCTAATACACCTTGGAATTCATTTTTACGTAACAAGCCGTTATTTACGAAAATACAATATAAATTGTCTCCGATAGCTTTGTTTAAGATAACTGCTGCTACTGTAGAATCTACTCCACCAGACAAACCTAAAACTACTTTATCGTTTCCGATTTTAGCTTTCATATCAGCAATAACTTCTTCAACAAAAGCATTTGGCGTGAATGTTTGTTCTACTTTGGCAATTTTTACCAAAAAGTTTTCTAACATTTGTTTTCCATCTGTTGAATGGTATACTTCTGGGTGAAATTGAATCGCATAAGTCGTTTCACCTTCAATTTTATAAGCGGCATTTTCTACATCTTTCGTACTAGCGATTTTAACACCGTTAGTTGGTAAGCTTTTAATCGAATCTGAATGTGACATCCAAACTTGACTATTTTCAGACACACCTTCTAAAAAAACTTCGTTTTCTTTAATAAATGCTAAATTAGCTCTTCCATATTCTCTTGTATTGGAAGCCGCAACTTCTCCGCCTGAAAAATGGGCTAAATATTGTGCACCATAACAAACTGCTAATAATGGTTTTTTTCCTCTAATTTCAGATAAATCTGGATGTAAAACTTCTTCTGAACGAACAGATGCAGGACTTCCACCTAAAATTACAGCTTTGTAAGATGATAAATCAGTTGGGATTTTATCGAAAGGAAAAATTTCGCAGAAAATATTTAATTCTCTTACTCTACGGGCAATTAATTGTGTGTATTGCGAACCGAAATCTAAAATTAATACGTTGTTCATTATGTTGAGTTGTTGTTGTTTTATTTTTTATAATAGAAATTAATATTCAAAAGTTCCGTATTCAGAATTGATGGTTAATTTTGTGTTTTCAGAAGCTTCCACTCGACCTACGATTTGTGCATCGATATTGAAAGATTTAGAAATTTCAATGATTTCATTGGCAATTTCAGCAGGAACATAAATTTCCATACGATGACCACAATTGAAAACCTGATACATTTCTTTCCAATCCGTTTTTGAATTTTCTTGAATCAATTTGAATAATGGCGGTACTGGAAATAAATTGTCTTTTATGACGTGAACCTCTTTTACAAAATGCAACACTTTAGTTTGTGCGCCACCACTACAATGCACCATTCCGTGAATTTCGTTTGGTGTATAGGTATCTAGTAATTTCTTGATAACTGGAGCGTACGTTCTTGTTGGAGAAAGCACTAATTTACCCGCGTCAATTGGGCTATTCTCAACTGAATCAGTTAATTTAGTTTGTCCAGAATATACTAATTCATTAGGAACAGCAGCATCAAAACTTTCAGGATATTTAGTAGCTAAATATTTAGCAAAAACATCATGACGTGCAGAAGTCAAACCGTTACTTCCCATTCCACCGTTGTATTCCGTTTCGTATGTTGCTTGTCCGAAAGAAGCTAAACCAACAATTACATCGCCAGCTTGAATGTTAGCGTTATTGATGACTTTATTCCTTTCCATACGAGCCGTTACTGTAGAATCTACAATAATAGTTCGAACTAAATCGCCTACATCAGCCGTTTCACCACCAGTTGAATGGATAGTTACGCCGTGTTTTTTTAATTCTGCGATTAATTCTTCCGTTCCGTTGATAATTGCTGAAATTACTTCCGCTGGAATTAAGTTTTTATTTCTTCCAATCGTAGAAGACAACAAAATATTATCGGTAGCACCCACGCAAAGTAAATCGTCAATATTCATGATTAACGCATCTTGAGCAATGCCTTTCCAAACTGAAATATCGCCCGTTTCTTTCCAATACATATAAGCTAAAGCGGATTTTGTTCCTGCTCCATCAGCATGCATGATGACACAATAGTTTTCGTCGTTTGTTAAATAATCAGGGATAATTTTGCAAAATGCTTGAGGAAACAATCCTTTGTCGATGTTTTTAATAGCATTGTGCACGTCTTCTTTAGAAGCAGAAACTCCTCTAAGATTGTAGCGTTGGCTCGTTTCAGAACTCATGTTTGTTGTGTTGCTTGAACTGAATTTAATTCAGTTTTTGTTGTGTGCGGCAAAGATATAAATAATTAGCTAATGTGCCAATAAGATAATGAGACAATTTAGTATGAACCAAATTAAGTTGGGTACGATAGAAAATTTCACAACCTTTGCAGTTAATTTGTATATCTAATCAATAAAAATTAGAATTGGAAAAGTTAGAAAATTCATCAACTTCTTGGACCATTTGTCAAAGTTGCAAAGGTCTAGGTAAAAAAAGTCGGAAGCTCAGTAAGAAAGCGCTTCTTCGATATCAAATCGCCTGCGATGAATTTGAAAAAACGAACAAAGAGGGAAATGCTCCAATTCAACCTAAAGCGGAACAAAATTCTTGTGCAAATTGTGAAGGATCTGGTTTAGTTGCTTCAGAAAAACCTCCAATTCCTGATAAGGAAAACTACCCACATGTTGCCATTATCGGTGCTGGTATTGGCGGTGTCGCTTTAGCTGTAGCTTGCTTGCATCGCGGAATTCCATTTACACTTTTTGAGCGCGACAACAGTTTTTCAGACAGATCACAAGGTTACGGATTGACTTTACAACAAGCTAGCAAAGCCATAAAAAGTTTCGGAATTATTTCTTTAAAAGAGGGTGTCGTTTCTACAAAACATGTAGTTCATAATACCGAAGGAAAAGTGGTTGGAGAATGGGGAATGAGAAAATGGCTGCCTTCAGAAACGAAAAATTCTTCGAAGCAAACCAACATGCATATTTCAAGACAATCTTTACGATTAGCTTTATTGGAACAACTCGGAGAAAAAAACAGAGTTCAATGGGGACATCAATTATTAGATTTTAAGGAAAGTAAAAATGGTGGTGTTGATTTGAATTTTCAAGTAAATGGTGAGATTAAAAACTTCAAGGCAGATATTTTGGTCGGAGCCGATGGTATTCGTAGTTCGGTACGAAAGTTACTAATTGATGAAGATAAAACGCCTTTACGCTATTTAGATTGTATTGTGATATTAGGAATTTGTCCTTTAAGCGCACTCGAAAATATAGATTCTCCTTTACTCGATTCCGCTACGGTATTTCAAACGGCAAATGGTAATGAGCGTATTTATATTATGCCTTATGATTCGAATTCTGTAATGTGGCAACTTAGTTTTCCAATGTCGGAAATTGATGCAAAAGAATTAAGTGCGAAAGGTCCGAAAGCATTAAAAGATGAAGCTTGTCGAAGAACACAATGGCACGACCCAATTCCGCAAATTTTAGCCGCAACTTTAGAAGCGCAAATTTCTGGTTATCCTGTTTATGATAGAGAATTATTGACTTCAGAGTTGTTATCGAAAAAAGAAAATGTGACGTTAATTGGGGACGCGGCACATCCCATGAGTCCGTTTAAAGGTCAAGGCGCGAATCAGGCGTTGTTGGATGCTTTATCACTAGCTCGAGAAATCACAAAAAAATGCAAACCTTCATCAAATTGGAGAGAAATTGGAATCAGAAAAAGTGTTTTAACTGCTTTTGAATCGGAAATGTTATCTCGAAGCGCTACTAAAGTCAAAGATTCAGCTGATGCTGCTAAATTTTTACATTCTGAATTGGCACTTTATGAAGGTGATGAACCAAGAGGAAGTGTTATAAAAAGAAAGAATATATAATTATTTTTTAATTATTTCATTCGATTTATAATAACCCAATTGAAACACTAATAAGATAAAAATACTTGCAATCCATAAAAAATAACCGCTTTCAAAAGAAATAATTCTACCCGTTGCACCACTTTCTGAAATTAGAATTTCTTTCCAAAAATAAAACGAACCACTTAAAAATAAAGCTATACAATTCAATTGCAACGCTCTTTTCAAATACTTATCATTATATAAAAATAGCACAATTGAAATCAAAGAAATTGGATTGGCTAACCAAATAATCCATTCTAAAACACCACCACCAAGTATGGCAGTTGAACCTAAAAAGAAAAAATTTATAGCTGGTTGAACAATTTTTTCTTCCATTTTTTGAACTACAATGGCATCATTAGCTAATGAAACTCCAAAAATACTCAGCACAATTAAAACTAAAACAATTTTTATAAAATTGGGCTTAAAGTTTTTTGTGTAAGGAAATAAATTTTGCTCGTATGACATTTTATTTCTCCAAAATCATAATTTCTACTCTTCTGTTCGCAACCGCTTGTTCTTCTGTAGCTTCTGGAATTGGAAATTTAGGCTTCGTAACTCCAAAACCTTTTACTTTTACGCGACGCTCTAAAATGTAGTTGGATTGTAAAATGCGACGTACTTGTTTGGCACGCTCTAAAGATAATTTTCTAACATCGTTATCTACACAACAAATATGACCTTGAATTTCGATATGTAATCTTGGGTTTTCAGTCATAATTCGGATTAATTCAAAAACTTCTCTTTGCGATGAAGGCATAATTCCGAATGAATTTTTATAGAATTGAATCTCAGGCAAAACAATTAAAGTTCCTGGTCGAGATAATTCTATTTTTTCAGCTAAAGTCGCACCTTCTGGGAAATGCATATCTTCTTCTTCAATTGGTGTTAATCCGTTTGTTGGAACATCTTTTGGAACTTCCTCTACAACTTTTGGTTTAATTAACTCTGCTTCTTTGGCTAAATCTTTTTCTTGTAAAAAAACAATTATTGCTTTTCTGTTTTCTGCTTTTGTGTTCGATTTCGCACCTTTTTCTCCTAGAGAAATTGATTTAAAATCTTCTCTAATTTTTACAGCAACTTTAACTTTATTGAAAATATAATCGACACGTTTTTGAGATAATGTATCGTTATAACCTGAAGATCCTACTTCGTCTGTAGAACCTGTTATAGAAAGAATTTTCGATTTTTTATTTAGAGAAATCCATTTGTTTAATTTAAGTAATTCTACCTGATTCAAAGCAGATTTGTTGTTTTCGAAATAAAACGACACACTTTCTTGACCAAAAAAGGCAAATGGTAAAAGAAAAAAGGCAAAAGCAAATAAGATTTTCATTTTATGAATATTTTTATGAATTGAGGCTTACAAATATAAGACTAAAAACTGTGCCAATTATTTATCTAGTATTAAAATTTCAACTCGGCGATTGGCTTTTCGTTGTTCTTCATTTTTTTCAGGAATGGGATAAATGGGTTGTGTGGCATCGAAACTTTTATACCTTAATCTTGATTTGTCAATTCCGTTTATCACTAAATATTCAATCGTTCCAAGACAACGTTTTAAGGCAATTTGTTCTTCATCTTTATCTGAAAAACAACAAATATGACCTTGAATTTCAATTTTCAATTTCGAATTTTCTTTTAAAACTTGCAATAATTCTTCGCGTGTTTTATATGATTCAGGATACAAAATATCCGTTCTATCGTAAAAACTCAAATTTTTCAACACTAATTTATCGCCAATTTTAGATTTTGCAATAACTCCCGAGAGTACTTTGTCGTTATTGATTTTTATAGAGGTTGGTTTTTCGATTTTAAAATGAATTTCAACTTTTCGGTTTAAATCTAAATTCTTCAATTGATTGAAATTCTCACCTTTAGATTTTACTTCAAAAGAGGCATTAAAAGTGGTTAATCGTAATAAACTAGCAACAAAATTCGCTCTTTCCAAAGCTAAAGAATCATTGTATTGATTGGATGATCTTAAATCGCAAAACCCAATAACTTTTAAGATTTTTAAATCTTTTGTTTTCACGAAAGTATTTAATTTTTCCAATTCATTTTTACTTAATTCACTTGAATTAGTTTCAAAATAAAGCGTTATTTTTTTCTGTGAAAAAGAATTTAAAAAGAAAAGAAAAAACAAACTTACTACTACAGATTTCATAAAAACATTAGTTTTTAATAATAACTCGACTCTAAAGAATTCAAAAAAAATACTTGTTAGAAATAACAAATATTTTCAGTTTCTTTATGTATTAGTATAGCGTTTCTATATTTTGTAACAGGTTATTTTTCTAAAATTAAAATTTCTACTCTACGATTGGCTTTTCGTTGCTCTTCATTCTTTTCAGGAATTGGAAAAAGGGGTTGTGTTGCATCAAAACCAACATATGTCATTCTGTCTGGAGAAATTCCGTAATCTACTAAAAAGTCATAAACAGCAATACATCTTCTTAAAGAAAACTCTTCAATATCTCTTCCAGGTGTGCAACAAATATGACCTTGGATTTCAATTTTAATTTGTGGATTTTTCTCTAAAACTTCATACAAATCTTCTAAAAAAGGAACAGATTCTGGGTAAAACTCTGCTGTTCTTACATAGAAATTTAAATTATTTAATAATATTTTATCGCCAACTTTACTATTGATGATTCTCTTTTGTAATTCTGTTGGATATTCTTCTTTTATTACAACTTTTTCAACAGGTTTTTCAATAATTTCAATTTCTTTGGTTGGAATTGATTCAATAATTATTTTATTCACTTCGTATTCAATTTCTACTTTTCTGTTTAGAGCTAAATCTGTTTTTTGTTTGAATTCTTCTCCTTTTGAAGCAACCAAAACAGAAGATTTATCAGAAATTAGAAGCGAATTTAAAATGGTATTTGCACGATTTAAACCTAATTGATAATTGTAAGCATTGCTGGCTCTGAAATCACAAAAACCGGTTACTTTATTAACTTTAATGTCTTTTTTCTGAATAAAACCACTCAAAATACTATCTTGATTTTGATTTAAAACATACTTATCCGTATCAAAATAAACTGTGAATTTTTCTTGAGAATATAGAGATGATGTTACCAATAACATGATTAATAAAAAACGCATATTTGCTTCATTTAGGACTTTCGAAAAGTAGGGTTTTTTATTCTATTAACCAAAAAAAAGCTTACCATTTCTGATAAGCTTTTAACATATTTATAAACAAAATTATTTAATAAAAAATAATTCTCTGTATTTTGTTAAGGGCCACATTTCGTCATCCACTAACAATTCTAATTTATCAGAATGTTCTCTAATTACTTCAAAATATGGTTTTACTTTATTACAATACGCGGCAGCCATTTTCTCAGTATCTGTCATATTGTTTGCTTTTTTACGCTCCGAAATCATTTCGTCAATATTGTGGTGAATGCCTTCAATATGTTCTGAAATTTCTTTGATTAATGAAATTTGTTCTTTCGCAATTTTCTCAAAATCTTTACCGAAAATTTCTTTTAAACCTCTAACATTTTCAATTAATGTATTTTGATATTTAATTGAGGTTGGAATGACGTGATTACGAGCAATATCACCTAAAACTCTTCCTTCAATTTGAATTTTCTTTGTGTATTCTTCTAATTCAATTTCGTAACGAGATTCTACTTCCACATGATTCATTACACCTAATTCAGCAAATAAATCGAAAGCTTTTTTAGAAACTTTAGCTTTTAACGCTTCTGGAGTTGTTTTATGATTGCTTAATCCACGTTTTTTCGCTTCTTTTTCCCAAGCATCGCTATAACCGTCACCTTCAAACAAAATGGCTTTTGTTCCTTTGATGTATTCTCTTAATGTATTGAAAATCGCTTCGTCTTTCTTTAAATCTTTCGTTTCGATTAAATGATCAACTTCTTTTTTAAAGTCAAATAATTGTTTTGCAACGATTGAATTTAAAGTGGTCATTGAAACCGCACAGTTTGCAGTAGAACCAACCGCTCTAAATTCGAATTTATTTCCTGTAAACGCGAATGGCGAAGTTCTGTTTCTATCTGTATTATCTAATAAAACGTCTGGTAATTTACCTACTACGTTTAATTTTAAATCTGTTTTTTCTTCTGGAGATAATTTCCCTTGAGTAACACCTTCTAATTCTGCTAACACTTTTGTTAATTGTTGTCCGATGAAAACAGAAATAATTGCTGGTGGTGCTTCATTCGCTCCTAAACGGTGATCGTTACTTGCAGATGCGATTGACGCTCTTAATAATTCTTCGTAATCATGAACAGCTTTAATGGTATTGATAAAGAAAGTCAAAAACATTAAATTACTCATTGGCGTTTTTCCTGGAGACAATAAGTTAATTCCAGTATCCGTTGCTAATGACCAGTTGTTGTGTTTACCCGAACCATTTACGCCTTTGAAAGGTTTTTCGTGGAATAACACTTTAAAATCGTGTCTTTCCGCTACTTTTTCCATCACATCCATTAACAAAGAGTTGTGATCAACCGCTAAATTAGTTTCTTCGAAAATGGGAGCCAATTCAAATTGACCTGGCGCTACTTCATTATGACGTGTTTTAACCGGAATACCTACCAACATACATTCGTATTCTAATTCTCTCATATATTGCAATACACGAGTTGGAATGGAACCAAAATAATGATCATCTAATTGTTGTCCTTTAGAAGAAGTATGTCCTATTAAAGTTCTTCCAGTTGCTAAAATATCTGGTCTTGAAGCTGCTAATGCTGCGTCAATTAAGAAATATTCTTGTTCCCAACCTAAAGTTGGTGTAATTTTTTTAATATTTTTATCGAAATATTTTGCTACATCTGTTGCTGCAGTATCAATCGCGCTTAATGCTCTTAATAAAGGTGTTTTATTATCTAAAGCTTCACCAGTATATGATACGAAAACTGTAGGAATACATAAAGTACTACCAAATATAAATGCTGGAGATGTTGGATCCCAAGCGGTATATCCACGAGCTTCGAATGTATTTCTAATTCCACCATTTGGAAAAGAAGAAGCATCTGGTTCTTGTTGCACTAATTGCGTTCCACCAAATTTTTCAACTGGATCAGAACCGTCCATTGATGTTTCAAAAAAAGCATCATGTTTTTCAGCAGTTGTTCCTGTTAAAGGTTGAAACCAGTGTGTGTAATGCGTTACATTTTTAGTTAAAGCCCATTCTTTCATTCCCATTGCTACGTAATCAGCAATTTTACGATCGATTTTAGTCCCTAATTCAATAGCACTTTTAACAGCTTTGTAAGCATCTGGAGTTAAAAACTGTCGCATAGCTTTGTCACCAAAGACATTTGAACCAAAAATTTCTGATTTTCTTGCTGTTTCTTCAAAAGAAACTGGTTTTCTACTAGTAGCTTTGTCTAAAGCTTGGAAACGAAGTGTAGCCATAAAGTTGTGTTTAAAAAATTATATTCTTAATTTTATGGTGCAAAAATACAAATAAAACACAAATAAAAAAATTTACCCCTAATTTTTTAGGGGTAAATTAAAAATAAACTACTTTTTTAAAATTTTCATCTCAAAATTAAAGGGTATGTTCTATAAAAACAAATAAAAAGTATTATTTGACTTATTTTTTTGGAACTTTAACCTCACCAAGCTACTAAATTCTGAATTTTAATTTATATTTGCTAAAAATCAATTATTATGACAGTTTGGATTATTTTTCTAATTGCTATTTCTATTTTCTTAGCCTTAGACTTAGGTGTTTTTAATAAAAACCCACACATTATTAGCAGCAAAGAAGCTTCAAAATGGACCATTTTATGGGTAACCCTTTCCTTTATGTTCTCTGGAGTAGTTTACTTATTATATGGTGGTGATTATATTGCCAACCCAACTAATTTAAAACCACTTGAAGCATCTATCAAATTCATTACTGGTTATTTAATTGAACTTTCTTTAAGTGCTGACAACATATTCGTAATTGCTATTATTTTTGCATCCTTCAAAATACCTCAAAAATACCAGCACCGAGTTTTATTCTGGGGAATCATTGGAGCCATTGTATTTAGAGGTTTAATGATCTTTTTAGGCGTAGCACTAATAAATAGATTTGAATGGATTATATATGTATTTGGTGCTTTCTTAATTTTCACCGCAATGAAAATGCTTTTTACCAAGGAAGAAGAAGAATTTGATCCAAAAGATTCAAAAATTTACAAATTAATTGGTAAAATATTTCCAGTTCATACTGAAATTGAAGGGCAAAAATTCTTTATTAGAAAAGACAATATTAATTATGTAACACCTTTATTTATTGCTTTAATTGTAATTGAAGTAATGGATGTTATTTTTGCTTTAGACAGTGTCCCTGCGATTTTAGCCATCACATCTGACCCTTTTTTAGTATTTAGTTCAAATATTTTTGCTATTTTAGGATTACGTTCCATGTATTTCTTTTTAGCCAATATGATTGAAAAATTCAGCTATATCGAATATAGTTTGATTGCTATTTTAACTTTTGTAGGTATAAAAATGTTATTGATTCATCATTATCCACAGTTTTTCCCAGAATGGTTATCATTAGCATTTATAGCTCTATCTATTACTCTTGGAGTTGTAGTTTCACTTCAGAAAAACAAAAACAAATAATGAAAGTATATACTAAAACCGGAGACAAAGGTACCACTGCTCTATTTGGCGGCACAAGAGTCCCTAAAGACCATGCAAGAATTGAAAGTTATGGAACGGTTGACGAATTAAATTCTCATATTGGATTAATTCGTGATCAAGATATGGATTTACATTATAAAGAAATATTAATCGAAGTACAAGATAGATTATTTACTGTTGGAGCTATTTTAGCCACTCCGCCAGAAAAAGAAGTCTTAAAAAACGGTGAAAAACGCTTACAAAACCTAGGAATTCTTGAAAGTGACATCGAATTATTAGAAAATGAAATTGATGTAATGGAAGACGCCTTACCCCCAATGACACATTTTGTTTTGCCAGGTGGACATACAACTGTGTCATATTGTCATATTGCACGCTGTGTTTGCAGAAGAGCCGAACGTTTAGCAGTGCATTTAAGTCATAATGAACCTGTCGCTGACATAGCAATTAAGTACTTAAACCGACTTTCTGACTATTTATTTGTATTGGCACGAAAGTTGTCTCATGATTTGAACGCTGACGAAGTAAAATGGATACCTAGAAAGTGAGTTTGGAGTAAAGAGTAATTAGTAAGGAGAAAATAGAAAAACTCTCAACTAAAAACTACTAACTCACAACTAAAAATTAAGTTCTTAAAATTTATTAAAAAATAATTCAAAAAAAACTTGTCTTTTTAAGTAATAAATTTATTTTTGCATTAAACTAAAAAATCTAAATAAGATGTATTGGACGTTAGAATTAGCATCATATTTAAGTGATGCGCCATGGCCTGCAACAAAAGACGAATTAATTGACTACGCGATTAGAGCTGGAGCACCATTAGAAGTGGTTGAAAACTTACAGTCTATTGAGGATGAAGGTGAAATTTATGAGTCGATGGAAGAAATTTGGCCTGATTATCCAACAGACGAAGATTATCTTTGGAACGAGGATGAATATTAAAAAATAAATAACCCAATAAAAAGTCTCTTCGGTGAGGCTTTTTTTTTGGTTATCTTAGCAAACAGAAAACAAAACCGCAAGGTTTACAACATATATAAAAAATAGATTATGAGTATTATAAATTCGATATTAAAAGTATTTGTAGGTGATAAAGCTGCTAATGATATCAAAGCCATTCAGCCGATTGTAAATAAAATTAATTCTTTTCAAGAAGGATTAAAAACCATTTCACATGACGAATTGAGAGCAAAAACGGCTTTCTTTAAAGATAAAATCAAACAAGCTCGTGCGGAAAAAGACAACAAAATTGAAGCCTTAAAAACAGAAGCCGAAAACACAGTTGATGTTGATGCAAGAGAAAACATATATACAGAAATTGATAAGTTAGAAAAAGAAGCTTACGAAATTTCTGAAAAAGTATTAAATGAAATTTTACCTGAAGCGTTCGCAGTATTAAGAGAAACGGCTCGTCGTTTTAAAGAAAATACTTCTATTACAGTTACTGCATCTGCAAAAGACAGAGAACTTTCTGCAGACAAACCATATATTACACTTGTTGGTGACGAAGTAAACTGGGCAAATTCTTGGGATGCTGCTGGTAAACCAATTACTTGGGACATGATTCACTATGACGTTCAGTTAATGGGTGGTATCGTGTTACATCAAGGTAAAATTGCCGAAATGCAAACAGGAGAAGGAAAAACTTTAGTAGCCACTTTAGCACTTTACTTAAATGCATTGACAGGAAACGGAGTACACTTAGTAACTGTGAATGACTACTTAGCAAAACGTGATAGTACTTGGAAAGCTCCAATATTCGAATTTCATGGTTTAACTGTGGATTGTATTGACAACCACCAACCTAACACAGAAGCTAGAAGAAAAGCCTACAACGCCGATATTACTTATGGTACGAATAACGAATTTGGTTTCGATTATTTACGTGACAATATGGCAAATTCTCCTGAAGATTTAGTTCAAAGAAAACATAACTTCGCCATTGTCGATGAGGTCGATTCAGTTTTAGTTGATGATGCAAGAACACCATTAATTATTTCTGGACCTGTTGAAGATGGAGACAGACACGAATTTTTAGAATTAAAACCAAAAGTTGAAAACTTATTCGCTTTACAAAAGAAAATTGCAACGGATTGTTTAACGGAAGCAAAACGTTTATTAAAAGAAGGAAATACTAAAGATGGTGGTTTCCAATTATTAAGAACGTACCGTGCTTATCCTAAAAATAAAGCATTAATTAAGTTTCTATCTGAAGAAGGTGTAAAACAAATTCTTCAAAAAACGGAAAATGCACACATGCAAGATAACAACAGAGAAATGCCTAAAGTAGATGAGGCGTTATACTTTGTTATCGAAGAAAAAAACAATCAAGTAGAATTAACAGATAACGGAATTAAGTATTTATCACAAGATACAGATGAAACTTTCTTCGTTTTACCAGATATTTCTACTGGAATTTCAGCTATTGAAAAACAAAACTTAGATAAAGATGCTGAAGCAGAATTAAAAGAAGATTTATATAGAGAATTCTCTATCAAATCAGAAAGAATTCACACCCTAACGCAATTATTGAAAGCATATGCAGTATTTGAAAAAGATACTGAATATGTAATCATGGACAACAAAGTAATGATTGTTGATGAGTCTACAGGTCGTATTATGGATGGTCGTCGTTATTCTGACGGATTACACCAAGCGATTGAAGCAAAAGAAAATGTAAAAATTGAAGCTGCGACACAAACATTTGCAACAGTTACTTTACAAAATTATTTCCGTATGTACAGTAAATTAGCTGGTATGACGGGAACTGCAAGCACAGAAGCTGGAGAATTCTTCGAAATCTATAAATTAGATGTTGTAGAAATTCCAACAAACAGACAAATGGCTCGTATTGACAGAGAAGATTTAATTTACCGCTCGGTACGTGAAAAATTCAATGCCGTTATTGAAGACGTTGTAGAACTTTCAAATGCAGGAAGACCAGTATTAATTGGTACAACTTCTGTAGAAATTTCTGAATTATTAAGTAGAATGCTTAAAATGCGTGGTATCAATCATAATGTATTGAATGCCAAAATGCATAAAAGTGAAGCAGAAATTGTTGCTGAAGCTGGTAATCCTGGTGTGGTAACTATCGCAACAAATATGGCTGGTCGTGGAACGGATATTAAATTATCTCCAGAAGTAAAAGCGGCAGGTGGATTAGCAATTATCGGTACAGAACGTCATGATTCTCGTCGTGTTGACAGACAGTTACGTGGTCGTGCTGGTCGTCAAGGTGATGTGGGAAGTTCACAATTCTATGTTTCATTGGAAGATAACTTAATGCGTTTGTTCGGTTCTGATAGAGTCGCGAAAGTTATGGACAGAATGGGATTAAAAGAAGGTGAAGTGATTCAACATTCTATGATGACAAAATCTATCGAACGTGCTCAGAAAAAAGTAGAAGAAAACAACTTTGGAACGCGTAAACGTTTGTTAGAATATGATGATGTCATGAACTCACAGCGTGAAGTTGTTTACAAACGTCGTCGTCACGCTTTACAAGGAGAAAGATTAAAAGTAGATATCGTAAATATGATTTATGATACGTGCGAAGTTATTGTAGAAAACAACAAAATTATAAACGATTTTAAAAATTTCGAATTCCAATTAATTAGAACTTTTTCTATTACTTCTCCAGTTACAGAAGCTGAATTCGCAAAATTAAATCAACAACAAATTGTTGCCAAAACATACAAAGCAGCTTATGCGTATTACGAAGACAAAGTAATTCGTGATGCAAAAGAAGCGTTTCCAATTATTAAAGACGTTTACGAAAACAACAACGGTCAATTTGAAAGAATTGTAGTGCCTTTTTCAGACGGAATTAAAACATTAAACGTAGTTACTAATTTAACGAAAGCCTACGAATCAGAAGGTAAAGCGTTAATTACTGACTTCGAAAAAAATATCACTTTAGCCATTGTAGATGAATCTTGGAAGAAACATTTACGTAAAATGGATGAAATGAAACAATCGGTTCAATTAGCTGTTCACGAACAAAAAGATCCTTTATTAATTTACAAGTTCGAAGCGTTTAAATTATTTAAAGCGATGATTGAACAAGTAAATAAAGATGTTATTTCGTTCTTATTTAAAGGAGAATTGCCAACGCAAAACACAAATAATATTCAAGAAGCGCGTCAGGAAGCTAAGAAAACAAATTACACTGAATCTAAAGACGAAGTATTAAATTCTGATGAATTAGCAGAAACGAACAGAGAAGCAGGTAACAATGCGCAACAACGCCCAGCAGTTACAGAAACAATTGTTCGTGACCAACCGAAAATTAATAGAAACGACAACGTGACTATTAAAAACGTAATGAGCGGAAAAAGCGAAACAATGAAATACAAAAAAGCAGAAGCAATGTTAGCATCTGGTGAGTATGTAATTGTAAATGAATAAAACTTCTAATCGAAGTTGAAGAACAAAATCCCTAATTAGAAATAATTAGGGATTTTTATTTTGTATCTATTAATAACCTATATTTACTAAAGTATTAAACTGAAATTTAACTTTAAAATATAAAAATCATGGCAAAAAGTCAAGACGCAAAAAAGGTGGCTAAAAAAGAACCTTTAAAAACGGCAAAAGAGAAAAAAGAAGAAAAACGAGATAAGAAAAACAATCCGAAAAGAGATTAAATCACCAAGTCCTGAATTAGCAATAATTGAGGACTTTTTTATTACAAACTTTTAGTACTTTTACAAAAAAATTAAAATGATTTATTTAGAACCCATTCACGCCATATTTGAAGCACTAAAAACAAGTTTAGCTAACGGAACCTTTGCCAAATTAACCTTAGGTAAAACCATTGGAAAAACAGAATTAACCAATATTTATTTCCGTACGATTGTAGATAACGACGTATTGAAATTCAACGTTACTTTCAGATATCTATCAGAAGAAATTGTAGAAATAAAACCAATTGAAGATGTAGTGATGCTATTAAGTCAATACATCAACAATCCTTTTTTGACTGTGATTTTATTCACTACGGAAAAAGACATCCTAATCAAACTAAACAAAAAACGTATTGCCACAGTTTCAGAAATGGACAATACATTTAAAAATGCAGATCCAGTTTTATTAGAATACTTGAAGAAATAAAGCTAAAACTTTGTCATTCTGAACTCATTTCAGAGTCTCAAACAACTACATATTTTTATTTATTAGCCGCGAATTCTCGAATTCAATCGAATACTTACTTCGAAAAATTCGAAAATTCGTGGCTATATTTTTTTACAATTCATCCGGGAAAATTTTCCCAGGATTTAAAATATTATTCGGATCGAAAATCGCTTTTATGCGTTCTAATAATTCTAAATGGACTTTTCCAAAAGCAATATCCATATAGTTTTTTTGTACCAAACCAATTCCGTGTTCACCAGAAAGTGTGCCTTTTAGTGAAACAGTTAATTCAAAAATTTCTCTGATACCTTTTGGGACTTCAATTTGCCAATTGTCATCTGACATGTTTTCCTTTATGATATTCACGTGTAAGTTTCCATCACCAGCATGTCCGTAACAAACCGAACGGAATCCGTATTTATTTCCAATATCTTTTATTACTTTTAGCAAA
>JAULXA010000118.1:0-3909 GCA_032118875.1 Flavobacterium sp. | reverse complement strand
TGACAGATCGTTTAAGAGTAACTGAACTTGATTTTGATACTATAAAATCAAATTTAAAAAATTTTTTAAAAAGCCAAAATGAATTTACGGATTATGATTTTGATGGTTCTGGTTTAAGTGTTTTATTAGATGTGTTGGCATATAATACGCATTATAATGCTTATTATTTGAATATGATTGCAAATGAATCCTTTTTAGATACGGCATTATTAAGAAATTCTGTAGTTTCTCATGCTAAAAAATTTGGTTATGTGCCTAGATCCGCATCGGCAGCCAGAGCAACTATTAATTTTACAGTCAATAGTTTAAATTCTACACCAGGTAGTTTAACATTACCTAGAGGTTACACCTTTTTATCGAGTTTGTTGGACAATAAAGTATACATTTTTGTCACTTTAGAGGACACCACTGTAACAAAAACAGGAACAAGTTTTGTATTTTCTAATTTAAAAATATATGAAGGATTTTTAAGTGAATATTCATTTAATCATTCACAATCATCCAATCCAAAACAAATATTTACTATACCTGAAACAAATATTGATACATCAACACTAAAGGTTACTGTTCAACAATCCACCTCGAATAGTGAATCTATTGTTTATAATTTAGCAACCGATGTTTTGGATTTAAATGCCAATTCTAAAGTTTATTTTTTACAAGAAGGAATAAATGACCAATATGAAATTTATTTTGGTGATGATGTCATTGGTAAAAAAATTCCAGATGGGGGTGTGGTAAATGTAACGTACTTATCAACAAATGGATCTTTGGCTAATAGAGCAAACAATTTTGTTGGTACAGCACCTGTCTCATCATTCACAACATTTTCAGTAACTCCTGTTGCCGCATCCGCTGGTGGATCCGAGAAAGAAACTGTAGACCAAATTAAATTTGCGGCACCTCTGCAATTCACTTCACAAAATAGAGCTGTTACTAAAAATGATTATGTAAAGTTAATTCAACAAAGATATCCTCAATTTGATGCCGTAAATGTTTGGGGTGGAGAAGAAAATGACCCGCCAGTTTACGGTAAAGTTTTTATTTCAGCAAAACCAAAATTAGGATTTGAAGTTTCCGATACGGAAAAAGAATATTTTATAAATGAAATTGTGAAACCAATTAGTGTTTTAACTGTTACTCCAGAATTTGTTGATGTTGACTATAATTACGTAAAATTGACATCGACAGTATATTTTGATCCAACAAAAACAAATTTAAATACGTCAACACTCACTTCTAAAGTACAAAATGCTATTAACTTTTTTTCAACTTCAAATTTAAATCAATTCAATTCTCTTTTTAGCTCATCAAAATTAAGAACAGATATTGATGCTTCAGATGTTTCTATTTTATCCAATGAACTAATTGTATTTTTATCGAAAAAATTTAGGCCGATTTTGAATCAAACTAATAATTATACTTTAGATTTTGGTTTAGAATTGTCTAGAGGTACCACTTTAGATAACTTTTATTCTTCGCCGACTTTTACAATTTTAGATGAGAATTTAATAGAACGTACTTGTTTTTTAGAAGAAGTACCTTCTTCTTTTACTGGGGTGGAATCCATAACAGTTATAACTCCGGGTAGTGGTTATACTTCAACCCCAACTGTAGAAATTATTGGTGACGGCCGCGGCGCAAAAGCTTCTGCTATCATAGTAAATGGAAAATTAAATTCTGTTGTTGTTACGAATCCTGGCATTGGTTACACGACAGCTATTGTAAGAATTATTGGAGGTAATGGAACAGGCGCTTCAGCTGATTCTGTTTTGGAAAATAGATTTGGTAAAATAAGAATTGCTTATTTTAAACCAGATGAAGTTACCAGTAGAAGTACTAAAGTTGTTTTAAACTCCGAAACAAATGAAGGTGTTATGGGAGTTATTGATTATACATTAGGCAAAATAACTTTAAACAATTTCGCTCCATTGACAATCGATAATGCATTTGGTGAACTTTCGGTAAATGTTAGGCCAAAATCAACAGTCTTACAATCATTAAAGAATAAAATGTTAGCTTTCGATGCACAAGACCCAACGAGTGTTGTTGTTGAACTTAAAGTTATAAAATAAAAAAATGTCAGAAGCCATCATTTCCAGTTTAGTTTCAGGTCAATTACCCGATTTCATTAGATCGGACAACCCAAAATTCGTATTATTTTTAGAAAAATATTATGAATGGATGGAAAGAAGTAATAATGTTATACATGAAACGGAAACACTTTATAATTCTAAAGATTTAGACCTTGTTGATGATTACTATTTAAACGAAATAGTAAAAGAAATATTACCTTATTTTCCAGAAGAAGTCCTTTTAGATAAAACAAAATTTATAAAACATGTAGGAGAATTTTATAGATCAAAAGGAACTCCAGAATCTCTAAAGTTTTTGTTCAGAATATTATATAATGAAGAAATTGAAATATATTTTCCAAAAGAACAAATAATAAAAGCCTCTGATGGTAAATGGGTTTTACCTTTAGCTTTACGTGTGGAAACAAATGACGCAAATGTATTTGATATTGAAAGATGTAAAATTACGGGTACAGAATCAAAAGCAACAGCGATTGTTGAAAAAGTTATAAAATCTGTTGATAGGCAATTAGGCATTGAATATGTCGAACTGTATATATCAAATATCGAAAAATTGTTTTCCACAGGAGAAAATGTAACAACAACCATAGTTAGAACTGATGGTACTTTAGATAATGTTAGCGCTAAACTAATAGGATCTTTATCCGAAATCAAAATTGATCCTAGAAATAGAGGTTTATACTATAACGGATATGATACCGAATTAAATTATGATGGTGATCCTGTTACAATCGTTGGAGGATTAAATCCAACATCAGGTAATCCAATTGGTGCTGTGGCAACAGTAGGAAATGTTTTAAAGGGTGCCGTTGAAGATATTTTAGTTTTAAATGGTGGATTTGGATTTAGAAGTCCTACATTGTATGAAAATTCTTCTCTGTTGGATTTTAGAGGTGGTTTTAAAGATGTTCTTTTAGGATCTGAAGCAAAAGGCAGAATATTATTGTTGGATGAAAAAGTAAACAGAACAATCAATGTAAGTAATATTACTATAGAAAGTTTATATTCGTCCAATATTAATGCAATCGACAATGTATCGAATACAAAAACCATAAATGAATTAACAACAAAACAAACATTAAATGTTTTTCCTATTTCTTTCATTACTGTAGATTCTTCGGGTGGCGGTTATAAAACGAAACCTGAATTGGACATATACAGTCTTTATATGGAAGAATTAGACGACACTTTAGTTATACAATCCACGACAGCTGTAAAAGGCACTAAAATATTAAGAGATGAATCTCAAGATTTGACCAATTCGTTTGAATCCGGAGAATATGTTCGATTAAACTTAACAAACAGATATGATGAAGTTAAAATTATAGCCAACGTAAGTTCTAATACACTCACTTTTTTTGATGAATTCGAAAATAATATAAACAATCTTTCAGTTTATAAAGTCAATAGAAGAAAACTCACTGAAGTTGGTTCTTTAGGTAGAATAGAAATTGTTGATGGTGGAGATGGATACTCTGTAGGTGATCTTTTGGTTTTTAGTAGTACCGGTAGAGGTTATGGAGCTAATGCTAATGTAACATCGGTACACGCAGGAAATAATGGAATAAAAACTGTAAATTTTATAGAAACTACAGATTATATTCGTGGTGGCGAAGGATATACTAGAGATGATTTGCCAACAATTACAATTAACTCCACAGGCGGAGCTAACGCAATTTTAACTGTTTCAGAAATATTGGGTGACGGAACTCAAACTGATATTTCAACTAGTAAAATTGGATCGATTTCTTCAATTAGAGTTATCAGTTATGGTTACGATTACGTTTCTGCTCCTATAATTTCTTTGAGAAAC
>JAULXA010000117.1:5405-6865 GCA_032118875.1 Flavobacterium sp. | reverse complement strand
AACTTCCAATAGCTAAAGCTCGTAAATAACTGATACGATCTTCTTTGGTTTTTAATTCGTTATATTTTTTTGAATCGATTGATTTTTGCACCAATTTGATAAGATATTCTAAAGCGAAATCTTCGTTGATTAATCCGAGTTTTATGCCGTCTTCAAAATCAATAATCGTATAACAAATATCATCTGCAGCTTCTACTAAAAACGCTAATGGATGACGAAAATACCCAACATCAGGATTTGTTTTATTAGAAATCATCCCTAATTCAGATGCGACTTCTTGAAAGAATTTTTTGTCTTGTTGAAAGAATCCGTATTTTTTATCACAGATGTTTGATGTCGGTTTTTTAGGTAAACTTTCTTTTGGGTATTTCATGAAAGTACCTAAAGTCGCGTAGGATAATCGCAATGCGCCTTCTACGCCTTCTCTGCTTGATGTTAAGATAGAAAATCCGTTGGCATTTCCTTCAAAATCGATAATATCATGCCATTCTTTTGGGGATACTTCCGATTTATATTTTTGTCCACTTCCCGAAGAAAAGTATTCTCCGATTGCTTTTTCACCTGAATGTCCGAAAGGCGGATTTCCAATGTCGTGCGACAAACAAGCTGCAGCTACAATGGCTCCGAAATCATTCAATTGATAGCCGTGAATTTCTTGTAAATGCGGATATTTTTCTAAGACTTTTTTTCCAACTAATCTTCCGATAGAACGACCCACAACTGATACTTCTAAACTGTGTGTTAAACGCGTGTGCACAAAATCCGTTTTAGAAAGCGGAATGACTTGTGTTTTATCTTGCAACAAACGAAATTCTGAAGAGAAAATAATTCGATCATAATCCACTTCAAAACCTAAACGCGTGTCGTCTTGTTCTTTTCGTAATCTTTTACTTGTGTCGCCTTGTCTTTTTAAAGACAAAAGTTGTTCCCATTGCATCATAAAAGTTTGATGTTTGATGTTTGAAGCACGAAGTTAACCTTTTTTCATACAAATGCTATTTTCCACACCGATATATTGTCCGTAATTTGGAACCAATTGGTAACCTGTTTTTTCATACAAAGCAATGGCACTAGTTAGTTTAGGAGATGTCTCTAATATAAACGAAGTAAAACCTAATTCGTTTGCCCAAAGTTCTAATTCAGTTAAAACGAACTTAGCAATTCCTTTATTTCTATGATTTGGATGTACGAACATGCGTTTGATTTCTGCAGTATGTGCATCGAACTTTTTAAAAGCGCCACAACCAACCACATCCTCATTTTCATAAATCACTAAAACCGTATCTAATTGTACATTATTATAGAAAGCGAAGAAATCTTTTTCCTCACCATCAATATCCACTAAATAATCATCAAAAAGTGCTGATAATTTTTTAAAATCTGGGTTATCTGAGTTGGTTCGAATGAGTTGCATAACGTAATTTTTAAGAATACGAAGATAAAAAATTTACACAAAAAAA
>JAULXA010000117.1:0-5395 GCA_032118875.1 Flavobacterium sp. | reverse complement strand
AAATTAAAAATCAAATTCAAAAAAATTAAATCTAATTTATCGATGAATAATACGAATTAAATCAATTTAAAAAAAATTCGTGAATTCGTGGCTTATTAAAATCCAAAAAAAAAGCCTTCGAATTGAAGGCTTTAAAATTTACTCTTTTAAGTTGGATAAGAAAAATAAACTCGATTTTTTCGGGTATTTTTCATAACTTTTATCGCTTGGATTTTCAATAACTGTTTTAAGGTTTACTTCATCGCCAATTTTAAATTTTGAAACGACTAATTTGTAATCTAACATATAAGGTCCGCAGAAAAAATTTCCGTCAGCGTCTTGTTCTATTAATCCTGTATAAACTCCTTTTTCTTTTGCCATGATTTTATTTTTTACAAAGGTATAAAAAAACAGCCATTAAAAATAATGACTGTTTTAGGTATTCTTTTTTTATGATCTTTTACTTAAGAACCACACATTTCGCAATCGTCTGGACCAG
Source organism: Flavobacterium sp. (assembly GCA_032118875.1). Taxonomy (GTDB): domain Bacteria; phylum Bacteroidota; class Bacteroidia; order Flavobacteriales; family Flavobacteriaceae; genus Flavobacterium. Next base: position 4,917 of record JAULXA010000117.1, on the reverse strand, counting down.
CATTTTTAGCTAATTCAATCATTGCGCGGTATTCTTCAGCACTCATAGCAGCAGTTGTTACTGGTTCAACAGCTTGTACTACTTCTAATTGTTCTTTTGGTGCAGTTTGCACAATTGGTTCAACTTTTTTGTCGTTGTTTAAGGTGAACTTAATCGCATCAACAGCGGCTTTCGTACGTAAATAGTACATACCAGTTTTTAAACCAGATTGCCATGCATAAAAGTGCATAGACGTTAATTTCGCATAATTAGCATTTTGCATGAACAAGTTTAACGACTGTGATTGATCTACGAAATACCCACGGTGACGCGACATATCGATAATATCTTTCATAGACATTTCCCAAACGGTTTTGTATAATTCTTTTAAGTCTTGTGGAATATTTAAGTTTTGAACTGATCCGTTTTCACGCATTAATTCTTGTTTTAAGTCTTCTGTCCAAAGTCCTAATTTTACTAAATCTTCTAGTAAATGTTTGTTTACTACGATAAATTCTCCAGATAAAACTCTACGAGTATAAATGTTAGAAGTATAAGGTTCAAACGCTTCGTTGTTTCCTAAAATTTGAGAAGTAGAAGCAGTTGGCATTGGCGCTACTAATAACGAGTTACGCACTCCAAATTCCATTACTTCTTTTCTTAAATTGGTCCAATCCCATCTTCCAGATAAATCTGAATCTTGTAAGCCCCAAAGGTTGTATTGGAATTCTCCTTGAGAAATCGGTGAACCTTTAAATGTTGAATACGGACCTTCTTCTTTAGCCATTTCCATTGAAGCCGTTACAGCAGCAAAATACATGGTTTCGAAAATTTCTTGGTTTAATTTTTTCGCTTCGTCACTTGTAAAAGGCATTCTTAACATGATAAAAGCATCTGCTAAACCTTGTACGCCTAATCCAATTGGGCGGTGACGTTTGTTAGAATTTTCTCCTTCAATTACTGGATAATAATTTCTATCAATTACTTTATTTAAGTTTTTAGTCACACGTTTTGTAACCGTGTAAAATAACTCGTGATTAAATGTTCCGTTTTCTACGAACATTGGTAACGAAAGAGACGCTAAGTTACAAACTGCAATTTCATCTTTCGAAGTATATTCCATAATTTCAGTACATAAATTCGAAGAACGAATCGTACCTAAATTTTTCTGATTTGATTTTCTGTTAGCTGCATCTTTGTACAACATATATGGCGTTCCAGTTTCAATTTGAGATTCTAGAATTTTCTCCCATAATTCATGTGCTTTGATGGTTTTTCTACCTTTTCCAGCAGCTTCATAAGAAGTATAAAGTGCTTCGAATTCTTCACCATACACATCGTATAAACCTGGACATTCATTTGGACACATTAACGTCCACATTCCGTCTTCTTGTACACGTTTCATGAATAAATCTGACGTCCACATCGCGAAGAATAAATCACGCGCACGCATTTCTTCTTTACCTGTATTCTTTTTCAAATCTAAGAAATCGAAAATATCGGCATGCCAAGTTTCTATGTAAATCGCAAAACTTCCTTTACGTTTTCCACCACCTTGATCTACGTAACGAGCTGTATCATTGAAAACACGTAACATCGGAACAATTCCGTTTGACGTTCCGTTTGTACCACGAATGTAAGAACCTGTTGCACGAACATTGTGAATAGACAATCCAATTCCACCGGCTGATTGAGAAATTTTTGCCGTTTGTTTTAACGTATCGTAAATTCCATCAATACTATCGTCTTGCATTGCTAAAAGGAAACAAGATGACATTTGAGGTTTTGGTGTTCCAGCGTTAAATAAAGTTGGCGTTGCATGTGTGAAGAATTTTTTCGACATTAAGTCGTAAGTTTCTAACACAGCTGGTAAATCATTTAAGTGAATTCCAACAGAAACACGCATTAACATGTGCTGAGGACGTTCTACAATTTTACCGTTGATTTTTAATAAATACGAACGCTCTAGAGTTTTAAATCCGAAATAATCGTAGTTAAAATCTCTATTATATATGATATGAGAATTTAAAAATTCTGCATTTTCTTGAATTACATTATGAACTTCTTCTGATAAAAGCGGCGCTGCCTGATTGTTTCTTGGATTTACATAATGATACATTTCGTTCATCGTTTCCGAGAAAGATTTGTTAGTGTTTTTATGTAAATTTGAAATGGCAATACGAGCTGCTAATTGTGCGTAATCTGGATGAGCAATGGTCATTGAAGCTGCTGTTTCTGCTGCCAAGTTATCTAATTCTGAAGTGGTTACACCATCATATAATCCTTCAATAACTCTCATAGCTACTTTTACAGCATCTACTAAATCGTTTAAACCATAACACAGTTTCTTGATTCTGTCTGTGATTTTGTCAAAACTTACTGGCTCTTTATGGCCATCTCTTTTTATTACGTACATAGTTTTTGTTTTGTGAAACAGCAAATCCCTTTACTGCTTCGGGTTATTTGTATTAATTATTTTTGGCCAGTAATTAAGGCTTGCCTTTTATTGAAACAACAAAAGACTTACATTTTAGGGAAAGTTAATAGCAGGATTTGGGGAAATTCTGTATTGTTTATTAAAGAATCTGAAACAAGTTCAGATTAAAAATCAGCGTCAAACGTAATTTTTTGTGCGTCAGTATCTGTGTTCATCACACCTGCTTTTTGATATTCTGCTACTTTTTTCTCAAAGAAATTTGTTTTTCCTTGAAGAGAAATCATGTCCATAAAATCAAAAGGGTTAGCTGTATTGTATTCTCTTTCGCAACCTAATTCTACTAATAGTCTGTCGGCAACGAATTCTAAATATTGTGTCATTAATCCGGCATTCATTCCAATTAAAGAAACAGGTAAACTTTCTGTAATAAATTCTCTTTCGATATTTAAAGCATCTACAATAATTGTTCTGATACGTTCTTTAGAAACTTTATTAATTAAGTGGTGATTATGTAAATGCACCGCAAAATCACAATGCACACCTTCATCACGAGAAATCAATTCGTTCGAGAAAGTTAAGCCTGGCATTAAACCACGTTTTTTCAACCAATAAATAGAACAAAATGCACCAGAGAAGAAAATTCCTTCTACTGCAGCAAAGGCGATTAAACGTTCTGCAAAAGAATCTGATTCAATCCATTTTAAAGCCCAATCCGCTTTTTTCTTAATGGCAGGGAAAACTTCTAAAGCGTTGAACAAATCTGCTTTTTCAGCTTCATCTTTCACATAGGTGTCAATTAATAGCGAATACGTTTCTGAATGAATATTTTCCATCATAATTTGGAAACCATAAAAGAATTTGGCTTCCGCATATTGTACTTCATTTACGAAATTTTCCGCTAAGTTTTCATTCACAATTCCGTCAGAAGCGGCGAAAAATGCTAAAATATGTTTGATGAAATACTTCTCATCAGCATTCAACTTATTATTCCAATCGTTTAAATCTTGAGACAAATCAATTTCTTCCGCTGTCCAAAAACTAGCTTCCATTGATTTATAAAATTCCCAAATATCGTGGTGCTTGATTGGAAAAATTACGAATCTGTTTTTGTTTTCTTGTAAAATTGGTTCAACGGTTGACATAAGTAATTGATTTTTTTATGTTTAATGAGATACTTTCTCTAAATATTTGACTTTACAAAAATGGAGAAATGAATTGAATTATGAAAGCCAAACTTATTCACAATATGACTAAGTTTTTAACAATCTGAAATAATTACAAAATTAAAAATAATTTTTGTAACTATTTAATTATCAGTAGATTATATTTGGTTAAACAAAACAAAAAAATCGTCTTAATCAGCTGATAATACACTTGCTAAGACGATTTTTAAGATGTTTTTTTAAGGTCTATTTTTTTAAATCTTGAGCGACTTTTTCTAATTCTTCATACCATTCCATTCCAAATTTTCTCACCAAGGCTTCTTTCACAAATTTATATACTGGAACTTGTAATTCTGCACCTAAAGCACAGGCATCTGAACAAATATGCCATTTATGATAATTTACTGCAGAAAAATCAGAATATTCTTTTACTCGAATTGGATATAAATGACAAGAAACAGGTTTTTTCCAATCAACTTCGCCCTGATTATAAGCTTGTTCAATACCGCAAAGTGCCGTTTTTTTATCAAAAATAACATATGCGCAATCTTTTCCTCCAATTAATGTCGTTTCTAATTCTCCATCTGCACCAATCACGTGTGTTCCTTGTTCTTCAATAGCAGCGATACCTTCTTTGCGTAAAAATGGTTTTACTTTCGGATAAATATCAGCTAATATTTGCGTTTCTTCTTTCGTTAATGGCGCGCCAGCATCTCCATCAACACAACAGGCACCTTTACATGCTGCTAAGTTGCAAACGAAGTCTTTTTCTAAAATTTCTTCTGAAACTATAGTTTTTTGAAGTTGAAACATTCTTTTTTATTTAGTACGCAAAGATAGTAATTTTCGATGTTTCGAGATGTGAATCCAAATAATATTTAGAAAAAAATCACAACTTACTTACTTATAAACCTAATGTATCGTTAAATTCAAATGCATTTTTAAACAATATAGTTATATTTGCAAAAATATTTTACACCACAACTTATGGGAATTGACTGGAAAGAAGTTTTTACGATATCAATGATTTTATTTGCCGTAATTGATATTTTAGGTAGTATTCCTATTATTGTAGATTTACGAAGCAAAATTGGACATATCCAATCGGAGAAAGCGACCATCGTTTCTGCAATTATTATGATTGCTTTTTTGTTTGTAGGTGAAGAAATTTTAAAATTAATTGGTATTGATGCGAATTCATTCGCTGTTGCTGGTTCGTTTGTCTTGTTTTTCCTAGCTTTAGAAATGATTTTAGGTGTTCGATTATACAAAGAAGACAACCCAACAACCGCTTCAATTGTTCCGATTGCTTTTCCATTAATTGCAGGAGCTGGAACC
>JAULXA010000116.1:0-7666 GCA_032118875.1 Flavobacterium sp. | reverse complement strand
TCAACATAATTGAAAACCATTTTCGCAAATTCAACTCCAGCAATAATTCCGCTATCTTTTACTAAAAGCTTCGCACTTCCTTGCGCTGATTCTGGAATACATGCCAATGAACTGTGATCGCCATCACCAACATCTTCTCTAATGGCATTGGAAATTATTAATTCTAATTCGTTTTGAAATTGTTGTTCTGTAATCATATTATTTGTTTAACCGCAAAGCTTGCAAAGGTTTCGCAAGGTTCGCTATTTTTTATTTTACTTGATTCTTTTTACTTGGCTCTTTCAAATTTACACTTCATCACTTGTAAACGATTGTTGCATTTTTTTCTTGTAAGGTCGGATAATTAAACGGGCTTCTCTGTCGAAGCGAATGTAATTATAAACCCAATTTAAGAAAACTACGGCTTTGTTTTTAAACCCGATTAAGGAAATCAAATGGACGAACATCCAAACAAACCAAGCAAATACGCCACTAAAATGAAAATTAGGCAAATCTACAACGGCTTTGTTTCTTCCAATTGTGGCCATTGAACCTTTGTCGTTGTATTCAAACGCTTTTAGCGGTTTATTGTTTTGCAAATTAATTAAATTTTCTGCTAATAAACTGCCTTGTTGCATTGCAGGTTGCGCCATTTGCGGATGACCTTTTGGATATTTGGCTGTTTCCATGAGACAAATATCGCCAATAGCAAAAATGTTATCATAACCTTTTACTTTATTGTGTGAATCGACTTTAATTCTATCAATTCTTTCAAAAATGGCATCTTTGTTTAAACCACTTATCAGTTTTCCTGCTACACCAGCGGTCCAAATAACAGTTGATGAGTGAAAATTTAAATCCGTATTAGTGGAAACCACAACGCTATCATAACCCGTAACTCGTACATTTTTATGAACATTAACCCCTAATTTGGTTAAGAATTTCTCAGCTTCAATTGATGATTTTACCGTCATCGTATCCAAAATTCTATCGCCACTTTGTATTAAATGAATTTGCATTCTATTGATATCTAAATCGGGATAATCTTTTGGTAAAACAGCTTTTTTCATTTCAGCCAAAGCACCAGCAAGCTCAACACCTGTTGGTCCACCACCTACTAAAACGAAATTCATTAAACTTTCTCGTTCCGCTTCGTCATCAGTTAAAAGTGCTGCTTCAAAACTTTCTAAAATTAAACTTCTAATATTTAGCGATTGTGGAATCGTTTTCATCGACATACTATTTCGTTCAATTTCTTTATTGCCAAAATAATTTGTTTTTGTTCCAGTAGCAATTACTAAATAATCGTAATGTAATTCTCCTATATCTGCAACAATCCTATTATTTGGTGCGTCAATTTCTTTTACATCGTCCAAGCGAAAATAAAAATCTTTGTATTCTTTAATCACTTTACGAATTGGGTAGGCAATAGAATCTGGTTCTAAACCGCCAGTTGCTACTTGATATAATAAAGGTTGAAACGTGTGATAATTATGTTTGTCCATCATTACCACTTGATAGTTTTTGTTTCTTAATTTCTTAGCTAAAGATATTCCAGCAAAACCGCCACCTATAATTACAATTCTTTTTAAATCAGAATCTGGTATGTTCATTTTTGAAGTGTTTATTTACAAATTTAAGTTTTTAATTTTTTGTAACCGCAAAGTTCGCAAAGATTTTTAGTCAGGCTCGGAATGTTGAAACTTTTCACAAATCACCAAGCTCTTTTTTACTTTTTTTGATAATCTTTGTAACAAAAAGTAAAACAAGTCTACTTATTGAATATGAAATCTGAATCGGAAGAAAGTTTCGTTAAACAATTAAAGGCTAATCAGAATATTGTCCACAAAATTTGTAGGCTGTATACTTCTGACCAAGACTCGCACAATGATTTGTTTCAGGAAATTACCATTCAGTTATGGAAGGCTTTCCCGAAATTTAGAGGCGAATCTAAATTTACAACTTGGGCGTATCGTGTTGGGTTGAATACCGCTATTACTTTATATCGAAAGAAAAAAAGAAGTATTGAAACCACGCCTTTTGATACAGAATTTCACAGAATAAAAACTGACGAATACAATTTTGAAGAAGAAGAACAACTAAAATTAATGTATAAAGCCATTGCCGAGTTAAATGATATTGACAAAGCTTTGATTTTTTTATACTTAGAAGATAAAGATTACACTGAGATTTCAGAAACACTGGGAATTAGTGAAGTGAATGCACGAGTGAAAATGAACAGGATTAAAGGGAAACTTAAAAAAATATTAAATCCGTAACCTATGGATGAATTAGAATTATTAAAAAAAGACTGGAAGAAAAACGATGGGCAATTTAAGCAAGTTTCTGAAAATGAAATTTACGGCATGTTGCACAAAAGTTCGTCTTCTATCGTAAAATGGATATTTATTATAAGTATTGTTGAATTTTTAGTCTTAAGAATATTGGATGTATCAATGTTTTTTGATGATAACTTCAAAAACAAATTGAAACAAATTCATATTTTTGAATGTTTAGAAATAATTACAATTATAAATATCATTGTATTGGGTTGTTTTATCTTTTTATTTTACAAAAATATAAAACAAATAAGTGCCACATCATCTGTAAATGATTTAATGAAAGATATCATTAAGACTCGAAAAACAGTAAAGTATTATGTTTTGTATAATTTAATTATTGCTGGAATAATTGGTGTGATTGTGTTTTATTTCCAAAGTAAATATGATTCAAATCTAAGTATGCTTTTAAATAAATATGAATATGTATTTATAATTTGCGGCGCACTTTTAGTAATGTTTTTGGTTTTTATATTCTATTTATTCTATAAAGTATTATATGGTTTCTTACTAAGAAGATTAAAACGCAATTACAACGAATTACAGAAAATAGAGTATTAAAAAAAAAGTCCTGATAAATTTTATCAGGACTTTTTTTTTAGTATTTCCATTGACGTTCTTTGTCTAACTTTACTTCTTCTTCTAAAATTTCTTGAGGAATTACTTTTAAAAACGAAGCATGTTGTTCGATAGCGTATTCTATTTGTTCTACAATTTTTTCAATCGAATCGTTTTCGTAATCTATTTCTAAAGGAGGTTTAATTTCCATTGATTGTAAAATTCCTTTTTTCTTTACGAACAATCCTTTTCTATCAAACGATCTACGGAATCCATCAATTACAATTGGAACAACTATAGGTTTATGCTGTTTGATAATATGTGCAGTTCCTTTACGAACGGGTTTGAAGGAACGTGTTGTTCCCTGCGGAAATGTAATTACCCAACCGTCTTCTAAAGCGATTTTGATATTCTCAGTATCGTTTGGATTGACTTCTCTTTGTACATCTTTACCTTCTGCACGCCAAGTTCTTTCTACAGTAATTGCTCCAATGTAAGCTAAAATTCTTGGCAAGAAACCTTCTGTCATAGTTTCTTTAGCCGCCACATAATAAATATTTAGCTTCGGTTCCCATAAGTAAAAAACATTTTTAATATTGTCTTCTCTACCTTTTAACGCAGCATTGAATACGTGAAACATCGCTGTTACATCAGCAAAATAGGTTTGGTGATTCGAAATAAATAACACATTTCTATCAGGCAAACTTCTGATGATTTCAGAACCATCAATTTGTAAATTATTGAAACTTCTGTATCGGGAATGTGTAATCGCACCAAAAATACGAATCAACCATTTTTTGATAAATAATATATGTCCGAATGGATTTCTTTTAAATAATCCCATAAGTTTAACGTTTATAAAAGGGTTGCAAATTTAGCAATTTTCTATTACTTCACTGCGTTTTTAAACAACTCTTTTAATTCACTGAGCATCATAGCAGTAGCGCCCCAAACCACATATTTCTCCACTTGAAAAGCTGGAACATCAATGTTAGTAGCATAAGAAGTTGTCATTTTCGTTTGAACAATAATATCGTCATTAAGTAATTGATGAATAGGGAATTCCAATACTCTTTTAACCTCATCTGGATTTGGAGTGAACTCTAAATTTTCTGTTGAAAAGCCTAAATAAGGTGTAACCAAAAAATTACTTGGTGGAATATAGATTTCACTACATTGTCGGATTACCTCAACTTTATGCATAGCAACTCCTACTTCTTCTTCCGTTTCTCTTAGCGCTGTAATTTCTAAAGTTCCATCTTCCAATTCTTCCTTTCCACCAGGAAAACCTATTTGCGAAGAATGTACGCCAGGATAAGTATTTCGAACAATCAAAGCCAAATGTGCGATATCATTTTTTGGATACACCAACATTAAAACCGCAGCATTTCTGGGTTTCTTTTCGGTGTACGATTTATCCTTAAGATAAGTTATTCGTTCCAAAGGTGCCATTTTTATGTGCGCATCTGTGGCTAACAACTTTTCTTTCTTTAAATTTGCAATATTATTTATAAAGTGACTGAAATCCATTTTTAGTTTTCTAATTTATAAAGTTACAAAAAATATTCACAAAAATGTATAGTAAAGCCGACGCGCAATTAATAAAAAAAGAATTTTGGTCTACTTTCGGAAACGAGTATCCAAGAAAATGGTTATTGTATAATACCAAGATTAAAGATGTTACGTTTAAGTTTAATGTCGACAACAAAAAGGCTTACGTAATGCTTGATATTGAACCAAAAGACGAAAATAAACGAAAAATTTATTTTGAAAAAGTGGAATCCTTAAAAGATATTTTGGTGGAAGAATTTTTACCAGATGTCATTTTCGATAGAGAACATTATTTAGAAAGCGGAAAAATTATCAGTCGAGTTTGGGTAGAACTTCACGACGTGAGTTTGAACCGAAAAACTGATTGGGAAACCATTTTCAATTTCTTTTATGATAAGATGGAAGCTTTTGAACGTTTCTTTTATGAGAATGAAGATTATATTAAAGATTTAGAGGTGAATACATAGCTGGAAGCCGGAAGATGGAAGTTGGGAGATGGAAGGCAAATATAGAAATAAAAAAAGTCCTGATTTCTCAGGACTTTTTTATACAAACAAATTAATAATTAAAAACAGTAATTGTTTTCTGCGATTACTTTAGCGGCAATTTGCTCACGTAATTTCACTACGTTTGGCATATTTACATATTTTGTATAACGGCGTAATCCCATTAACATCATACGTTGTTCGTCGCCTTCAGCAAAAGAAACAATTCCTTCTTTTCCTTTTTGAGTTACAACATCAACTGCGTTGTATAAATATAATTGTGTCATGGCTATTTGATCCGCTACTTTATCAGCACCTAATTTTTTAGCCATTTTTTCTGTTCTTAACAAAGCACTTTCTGCCATGTAAATTTCGATTAACATATCTGAAGCTGCCATTAATAATTGTTGGTGTGCTTCTAGTTCAGCTCCAAATTTTTGAACTGCTGCTCCAGCCACCATTAAAAATGCTTTTTTCAGTTTGCCAACCATTTCTTTTTCTTCTGCTAATAATTCTGTGTAATCTGGTACGTCAAAAGATGGAATTCCCATTAATTCTTCGGCAACAGCCATAGCTGGACCTAATAAATCAACATGACCTTTCATCGCTTTTTTAACCAACATTCCTACAGAAAGCATACGATTGATTTCGTTTGTTCCTTCGTAAATACGAGCAATACGAGCATCTCTCCAAGCTGATTCCATCGGTGTATCTTCAGAGAATCCCATTCCTCCAAAAATTTGAATTCCTTCATCTGAACAGTGTTGAACATCTTCCGAAACAGCAACTTTCAAGATAGAACATTCAATAGCGTATTCTTCTACTCCTTTTAATTCAGCTTCTTGATGTGTGTTTCCTTCGGTTTCACGTGCTTCAATTCTGTTTTGAATATCTCCAGCTGCTCTATATGTAGCACTTTCATCCACATAACAATTCGCAGCCATTTCAGCAATTTTAGCTTGAATAGCTCCAAAGCTTGAAATTGGTGTATTAAACTGAATTCTTTCATTAGCATATTTTACAGCTCCAGAAATCACTCTACGTTGTGCATCTAAACAAGCTGCTGCTAATTTAATTCGACCCACATTTAATGAATTCATTGCGATTTTGAAACCTTCTCCTCTACCTGCTAACATATTTTCAACAGGAACTTTTGTTTCGTTAAAGAAAACTTGTCTTGTTGAAGATGCTCTAATTCCTAATTTATGTTCTTCTTCTCCTAAAGAGATTCCGTTTAAATTTTCTCTATCGTATTCTACGATAAATCCTGTAATATTTTTATCATCTTCGATACGAGCAAAAACAATCATTACATTACAGAAACCTGCGTTAGAGATCCACATTTTTTGTCCTGAGATCAAATAATGTGTTCCATCTGCAGATAAAACTGCTTTCGTTTTTCCAGAATTAGCATCCGAACCAGCACCTGGTTCTGTTAAACAATACGAACCAAACCACTCACCTGAAGCTAATTTTGGAACATATTTTAATTTTTGTTCTTCTGTTCCATATAAAGTAATTGGCATCGTTCCAATTCCAGTATGTGCACCAAAAGCTGTTGAGAAAGAACCTGTAGCTCCTGAAATATAATCACAAACTAAAGCTGTGTTTACAAATCCCATTCCTAATCCACCGTATGCTTCTGGAACAGCTACACCTAAGAAACCTAATGCACCTGCATTACGCATGGTTTGTTCTGTGTATGCGTAATCTTTTTTCTCAAATTTATCTTTATGTGCCCAAAGTTCTTTATCTACGAATTCTTTTACAGAATCACGCATCATAATTTGCTCTTCGTTAAAATCTTCTGGTGTGAAAACATTTTCACATTTTGTTTCTTTTACTAAAAACTGACCACCTCTTGTTATGTCTTCCATTTTGTTATTTTTTAGAGAAAAGAAAATAGAGAATAGAAAAAAGACTTTTCTAAAATTCTATATTTTCATTTTCGGATTATCTATATTCTTTTTTCTTTGTTCTATACTCTTAATTACATCAATTCATAAATTCCGGCAGTTCCTTGTCCCGTTCCGACACACATAGAAACAATTCCGTATTTAGCTTTTCTTAATTTCATTTCTTCAAATAATTGTACTGATAATTTTGCACCAGTACAACCTAGTGGATGACCTAAAGCAATCGCTCCACCATTTACATTGATGATATCTGGATTTAAACCTAATTCGCGAGTTACTGCTAAAGCTTGAGAAGCAAAGGCTTCGTTCAATTCAATTAAATCGATATCTTTTAAAGTTAATCCTGCTTGAGATAAGGCTTTTGGAATGGCTTTTACTGGTCCGATTCCCATAATTCTTGGTTCTACACCTGCAGATGCGAAGTTGACTAAACGTGCAATTGGTTCTAAGTTTAATTCTTTCACCATTTCTTCACTCATCACTAAAACGAAAGCGGCACCATCACTCATTTGAGAAGAATTTCCTGCGGTAACAGAACCGTCAGCAGCAAAAACTGGCTTTAAATTCGCTAAAGCTTCTACAGTAGTTCCAAATCTTGGACCTTCATCTTTTGCAACGATATATGATTTTGTTTCTTTCTTACCGTTTTCGTTTACAAACGTTTGTTCTATATTAATTGGAACAATTTGGCTATCGAATTTCCCATCTGCTTGCGCTTTTAAAGCTTTCATATGTGATTCGAATGCAAATTTATCTTGATCTTCTCTTGAAATGTTGAATTGTTTCGCAACTGCTTCAGCTGTTAAACCCATTCCCCAATAGTAATCTTCATTACCTG
>JAULXA010000115.1:0-3066 GCA_032118875.1 Flavobacterium sp. | reverse complement strand
TATTGATGTAGCTGGCGGATTACGTATTAAATCGAAATTTAAACAAGAAACTTTGGCAGTATTTGTAAAACCACCAAGTATTGACGAATTGAAAATCCGATTAAAAAAGCGTTCTACAGAAAGTGATGATAAAATCAACATGCGAATCGCAAAAGCATCAGTAGAATTAGCCACAGCACCACAATTCGACACCATCATTAAAAATTACGATTTAGATGTTGCAAAGGTTGATGCGTATAATTTGGTTAAAGAGTTTGTGAATAAATAGGTAAAAGGTGTTGGGTAAAGGGTAAAAGGTATTTAATACAAATGAACCCAAAACCCAAAACCCAAAACCCAAAACCCAACAGATGAAAATAGGTTTATATTTCGGAACGTTTAATCCCATACATATTGGGCATTTAATTATTGCCAATCATATGGCGGAACATTCGGATTTAGATCAAATTTGGATGATCGTAACGCCGCACAATCCACACAAACAAAAGAATACGTTGTTGGATGATTACCATCGGTTACACATGGTGCATTTAGCAACAGAAGATTTTCCGAAAATTAAACCTTCGGACATTGAGTTTAAATTGCCACAGCCTAATTATACGATAAATACGTTAGTGCATTTACAAGAGAAACATCCTAGTTACGAATTCTCTTTAATTATGGGCGAAGACAATTTGAATTCGCTTCACAAATGGAAAAACTACGAAGCCATTTTACAACATCATGAAATTTATGTGTATCCAAGATTAAATTCTGGAGAAATAGATGAACAATTTGTCAATCATAAAAAAATTCATAGAGTAGGAGCACCAGTTGTAGAATTATCATCGACGTTCATTCGCGAAAGCATCAAAAACAATAAAAATGTCATTCCAATGTTGCCACACAAAGTTTGGGACTATGTAGAACATAATTTGTTTTATAAGAAGTAATTCGAGAAGGAAAATTAATCGGTTAAATAAGCACTCATTTCCTTTTGAACTTCTTCTAATATCGAACTTAAAGTATCGTTTTTTCTTGACAATATATAAATTTCAGTACTTGGCATTTTCGTACTATCCCAAACCAATTGTAATTTATTTTCTTCAATAAATGGTTTTGCGTTGATATCCCAAACAACAGAAACTCCAGTATTTTCAGATAATGTGGTTAATAATTGCGATTCTGAAGGAATAATATAGTTTGAAATTATCGACGGTCGTTTTTTATCAAAAACATACAACCAAAATAATTTCACATGTGGAATTTGTGCATCATAATTATACCATTTTTGTTGGTTCAACCAATTCTCAATCTCGGTATAATTTTCATAGTCAATCTCTTTTTTAACAGTATTTAGTTCTAAATCTTTACTGGCAACAAGTATTTGTTTTATAGTTCCTACTATTCTTTGTATCGTATCAAAAGTGTCATATTTCTTAGAAACTATAGCGAAATCAATTTTCTTGTTATCTACCAACTGAAATAATTCATCATTCGTTCCAAAAGAAAAATCAATAAAATCAAATTTTGAAAGTAACTTCGAACCTATACTTGTGAATAAATGTTGAGAAATTCCAACAGAAACTACTTTATTCGCATTGAAAGCTTTTTCTCTAAAACCATTCTCCACACTTTCTAAACGATCTAAAGCTTCAATAATCAAATTATTGAGTAACTTAGCATAATCGGTGGGTTCAACACCTTTCGATTTTCTATTGAACAGTTTGTAGCCAACATGAGCTTCTAACATGGCCATTTGCTGACTTACAGCTGGTTGACTAATAAATAATTCCTTAGCTGCTAGCGAAAAATTCCCGTTTTTATATACAGATTTAAAGGTTCGATACCATTCTAAATTTACCATGATATAATTTTATTTATCACAAATATAATTTAAATTATTTTTACTAATATCATATAAGTCGTAATTTTGAAAAAAAAATAAGAAATCATGAAACGTATTTTAGTCAGCTTACTTGTAATTTTATCTTTCGGTTGTAAAGTAAAATCTACAGCAACCACAACTCAAAAAAATCATTTAATAAATAAAGAAAACATGAAAAAAGTAGTATTTGTATTAACTAGTCATGATGAACTAGGAAACACCGGAGAAAAAACAGGATTTTGGATTGAAGAATTTGTTGCTCCTTATTATGAATTAGCTGATCAAGGTGTAGAAATTACAATCGCTTCTCCAAAAGGAGGTATGCCTCCAATTGATCCTAAAAGCGCAGATCCAAGTGCAGCAACTGAAGATACTAAACGTTTTGATGGAGATAAAGCTTTACAAGAAAAATTAAAAAACACAGTTAAATTAGCAGATATTAATGCTGCTGATTACGACGCTATTTTTTATCCTGGTGGACATGGACCATTATGGGATTTGGTTTCTGATAAAAATTCTATATCTTTAATCGAAACTTTTTATATGACCAATAAACCAATTGCATTTGTTTGTCATGCACCAGCTGTATTAAAAAACGTAAAAATAGATGATGCTTATTTGGTTAAAGGTAAGAAAGTAACAGGTTTCACCAATGAAGAAGAAGAAGCTGTTGGATTAACCAAAATCGTTCCGTTTTTATTAGAAGATGCTTTAAAAGCGAATGGAGCTTTATATAGTAAAGGAGAAAATTGGGCACCATATGCTGTGGAAGATGGTTTGTTAATTACGGGTCAAAATCCAGCTTCATCAAAATTAGTTGCCAAAAAATTATTAGAACAATTAAATAAATAATAGTATGAATAATTTCGAATTATACAATCCTGTAAATTATGTCTTTGGAAAAGGACAAATTGAAAAATTAAAAGATTTAGTGCCTGCAAACACAAAAATTATGATCGCTTATGGTGGTGGTAGCATTTTTAAAAATGGTGTTTATGATCAGGTAAAAGCAGCTTTAAGCTCACAATTTCTAGAGAACAACATTTTAGAATTTGGTGGCATTGAACCAAATCCTAGGTTTGAAACTTTAATGAAAGCTGTGGAAATTATTCGTACAGAGAAAATTACTTTTATTTTAGCCGTTGGCGGAGGAAGTGTTATTGATGGTGTGAAATTTATTTCTGGAGCGGTGAATTATG